>CAOMFZ010000026.1 GCA_948482415.1 uncultured Mailhella sp. | reverse complement strand
AGGAGGACAGTCTTGTATCTAAAGATTTTCATTCCACCAGCTTAGCTGGTGGTTTATTTACGCTAAAGCTTACAAGAAAAAAGCCATATATTTTGTATGGCTTTTTTGTAATACGTTATATCCAAATACATTATTGATTACTTTGCATCACAGGCTCCAATAACCCTTTCTCTCCTGAAAAAATTACATCATAATTTTTTCCTTCAACAATTCGTTCATACGCTTTATATGCAGGATTTAATGGATTACAGCTATCTTTTGCTGTTGAAGGTATTTTTATATTCAGCAAATCACAAATCATTAACGAAAGAATATCTGTCATAAATGGTCTTTCTAACGTAGTTTGCCAATATTCAATTCTATCCTTCAATATTTGTTTCATATCTTCTGACAGCCAAAATAAAACAGGAATATCAACCATATATCTTGAAGAAATTTCAGCGTTTCTGCCATGATAGGGCATCACATCAAAAACATCTTCGCCATGGTCGGAAAAATACAGTAAAGAACTGTTTTTTTCGTTTTTTAACATTTCAATACACCGACTGACAATAAAATCTGTATAATTTATTGAATTATCATAACAATTAATAGAATTAAAATCATCGTACCGACGCCATTTTTTCTCTGTCAAATCACCGCTTGAGTTAAATGCATTAAATTCTTCCGGATACCGTGATTGATAGTGGGAATGAGAACCCATTGTATGCATAAAAATAATTTTATTTTGATTTTTATTTTGTTTTAAAATTTCTTCCAATGCTTCCAATAAGTTTTCATCATAGGATTTATACTTGTAATCATGCGTACCAGAACGATTTAAATATTGTTTTTCATCTGACATTAACGCTAAGTAGTTAAACAATCCCAATTCTGCTGTTGCCTGATTAGAAACCCAATAAACCTTATAGCCTGTTTGCTGAAGTAAAGGAATAATTGGAAAATTTTGATATATTCCTAATTCTTCAAAAAACAAAGAACGTATCAATGATGTATGAGTGAATGGTGTAGGGCTTACAGCATTTTTAAAAATAAAAAGCTCATCTTTTATTTTATTTAATCGAGGAGTTGTATCCCGAAAATAACCATATAATCCCCAATGGTGTCTTGAAGAAGATTCACCAATAAGAACAACAAGTGTTTTATTTATCGTATCATCACTATTGCAGACATTATCAATTTTGACAGATTTCATTATCTCTAAATAACGTGAAAAATCTTTTTCAATTTTATAATATTCATAAATACTGGAATAAACTATCCATACCTGACTGTCTTTTAAAAATCTCTGTTTCCCGATACAAAAAAAACTTATTCCACATAAAGCAAGAACAATGACAAATGCACGATAATTTGTTTTATCAGCTGGAAAAAACTTCCAAATTTTTTTCAAAAAAATCAGCGGGAAAAATATAAGAAAACAGCCCCAAAAAATACCTAAAAATGAAAATTGACTATCTAAAAATTCTTTTGCCTCTGAAACTGATGTTACTAAAATTGAGGCAATAGCTTGATAACTAATGTTTGCATCAAAAAAATAAATGTGAACGCCACATAATACTGCCGGAAAAATTACAACAAGATAAAAAAGAAGCAGCCAGCATTTTGCAAATTTATTTAACAAAAAAGCCGGTGAAAATAAAAGCAGCATAAAAGGAATACTATTTATAAAACCCCTAAAGTGAAGAAATCTAAATTCAGTACTATAATATAAAATATAAACAGGAAGAAAAAATGAAAGTGCATACGCTATTAACAATATATATATATATATATTAGTACGATGTTTCATAATTTATCATTTCTCCTAAAAAATTGAATTCACAATTTTTGCAGACTTTCCCATAGTTGTAAAGCTTTTTTTCTGCCTACTTTTGGAAGCTTCATCAAATCCTCAACACTTGCTTTTTTCATATCTTCCAAACTATTAAAATTTTGCCATAAAAGTTTTGCTGTTTCCTGTCCCACATGGGGCAAATGAAGCAGCTGCATATCAAGGCTTTGCTTATTGCGAGCCTGTCTGTGTCTGCCTATGGCAAAGTCATGGGTTGCATCACGGATTGACTGCAAAAATAATAATTCGTGACTTCCCTCTTTAAACGGCAAAGGATTTGACCTGTTTGGCAGAAAAATCCTGTCAGCCAAGTTTCCTGCCCGCCTGTCCGCATGCCCCTGCTCATCACGGGCTTTGGCAATACCTGCTAAAATAAAGGGAAGCTGTCCCTCTTCCAAATCAAAGCTTTGCGAATCACGAATATGCTGCGTGCTGAAAAATTCCTGAAAACTTGCATAAACAGTGTTTACCTGCCCGCGTCCGCCGTCAATAAGCAAAAGATGCGGCCATGGTGCGCCGTGTTCTGCCCTGCGTTTAGCCCACTGTGCCAAAGCCAGATAATCATCTCCATGGGTATTTTCCATATTCCAGACACGATAATCCGATTTATGGGGCTTGCCGTCCTGATAAACAACCAAGCCAACCTTTGTTGCCGTACCGGAAGTATGGGAAACGTCAACACATTCAATCCGCCGTACCGGTTCCTGTACTCTGAAAAGCACCGCCAAACGCTCGTCCATGCCTAAATCGGAACGCTTGTACACAGTTTCCCGTGCATTTGTCTTGGCAATTTCCACGAGCTTATAATCGTCTTTCGTCCGTGCCGCAACAATCCGCACATTTGCCCCGCGCCATTCACTCAAAACAGAGGCAATGCTTTCCAAGTCTTCTTCATGCTCATGCAAAGCATATTCAGCCCCCAGAGCACCGATAAGAGCCGGATTTTCAACTACAGGATTTTCCAATATATTTTTTTGTTCAGAATTTTCCGGATTTTCACTATGCTCCAATGGAACATTTTCAGAGGTTAAAGCCCACGGCAAAACAATGCGCGGCGGAATATCCTTATCCTGTGAATAAAACTGGGTTAAAAATCCAAGCAAAAGCTCATCGGCATCTTCCATTACCAGCCCTGCCCAGAAAAATGTTGCTTTATCAATTACTTGTCCGCCGCGCACAAAAAGCACGGCAAGAGCCAGACCGTCACCGCGTAAGCAAAGCCCCATGACGTCCATATCTGCACCATTATGGAAAACAACCCCTTGTTTTTCAATGGTTTTTTCTATGGCAATGCGCTGGTCGCGAAGCTTTGCAGCTTCTTCAAATTCTAATTTTTCAGACGCCTCTTCCATTTTTTGAGTAATAGCTTCAACCAGTTCTCGTGATTTGCCTGATAAAAATAATTCCACTTTTTGAATAATGGAAAAATATTCTTCCTGACTTACATTACCCGAACAAGGCGCAAGACACAGCCCGATATGGTGATATAAACAAGGCCGCACGCGATTTTTCATTGCCCTGTCATTACAGCGCCGCAAAGGAAAAACCGTATGCAGGGTTTTCCATGTTTCACGCGCAGCCTGCGAGGAAGTAAAGGGACCAAAATAATGGGCACCGTCTTTTTTTACTTTTCGCACAACTTCAAGGCGAGGATATGGATTTTTTACCGCAATCCTAAATAAAATATACTGCTTATCATCACGCAGGACAATATTATAATGAGGTCTGTGCTTCTTTATCAGGCTTGCTTCTAAAAGCAAGGCTTCTTTTTCCGTGCTGGTAGTCAGAAATTCAATGGAAACAGCGTGACTCATCATTGCCCGCGTTTTAGCTGTGAGCTGCTCATCGGGACGAAAATAAGAGGAAACACGTTTTTTTAAATTCCGTGCCTTCCCTACATAAATAATTCTTCCGCCTTTATCTTTATACAGATAAACACCCGGATTTAAAGGAATATTCTTTGGCTTTTCCATTTTTACCTCGTCTTTATATTGTGCCAAAAATTAAAAAATTTTCAAGTCCATAAAATCAATATAAGAATAAACTATATACATATCTCAATTTTTTATTGACTATTTACAAACTTAATACTAAATAGAAACAGTTTTTCAAACTTTAACATGAATGAGGTGCTTTATGCCAAATTATGTTTATTTTTTAATCTCCGTTGTAGCATTGCTTGGCGGATACTTCATTTACGGTAAAATCGTTGCCAAAATTTTTGGTGCGAACGATAACCGTCCAACTCCTGCCATTACAATGGCTGACGGCGTTGACTATGTTCCGATGAGCCCTGTTAAAATTTGGCTCATCCAACTTTTGAACATTGCCGGTATCGGACCTATTTTCGGACCTATTCTTGGTGCATTGTACGGTCCTGCAGCATTATTCTGGATTGTTATCGGCAGTATTTTTGCCGGTGCTGTTCACGACTATTTCTCCGGTATGCTTTCTATCCGCTACAAAGGAACAAACGTTCCCAACATTGTAGGATACAACTTGGGTAACGTTTTCAAACGTATCATGCAATTATTTGCTGTTATTCTTCTTTTGCTCGTTGGTGTTGTATTTATGACTTCACCTGCTATGCTCTTGAAGAACCTCACAAGTATTGATATGAACATTTGGCTTGTTATCATTTTTGCATACTACCTGCTCGCAACAATCTTGCCTATCGACAAAATCATCGGTCGTTTATACCCAATCTTCGGTGCAGTTCTCCTCATCATGGCAGTTGGCATGACAACCATGCTTTTTGTAAAAGGCTATGATTTCTATCCTGCAGCAGAAATGGTAAACCAACATCCAAAAGGCTTGCCTATCTTCCCGCTTATCTTCGTTACTATTGCCTGCGGTGCTTTGTCCGGCTTCCACGCAACCCAATCACCTCTTATGTCCCGCTGTCTTACTAAAGAAAGCCTCGGTCATCCGGTTTTCTACGGTGCAATGATTGGTGAAGGTCTTATTGCTCTTATTTGGGCAACTGTTGCTATGACTTTCTATCCAACTCCTGATGCATTACAGGCTGCTCTTGGTGCCGGTGGTCCTGCAAACGTTGTTAACGAATCAGCAATCGCTCTTATGGGAACAGTTGGCGGTATCCTCGCAGTTCTTGGTGTTATTGTTCTTCCTATTACCTCCGGTGACACAGCTTTCCGTGCTGCCCGTCTTACCATTGCAGAAGTATTCAATTACAGCCAAACTCCTTCCAAAAACCGTCTTTCTATTGCTATTCCACTCTTCATTATCGGTGCAGTTCTTACTCAAATCGACTTCAACGTTATTTGGCGTTACTTCGGTTGGTCAAACCAAACCCTGGCATGTATCATGCTTTGGGCAAGTGCCGCTTACCTTTACCGCAAGGGTCGTCTCCACTGGATTGCAAGTATCCCTGCAACCTATATGACCGCAGTTTGTGTTACTTACATCTTCATGGATAAGAGTTTAGGCTTTGGTGTTGATTACACCATTTCAACCTATATTGGTATTGCTGCTGCAATTATCGCTATTGGCTGCTTCCTTGCTTTTGCCAAGAAGCCTATTGCTGACGCTCCAACTGATGACTAATACTTATCAGTCATACTTATAAAAAAGGTCGGTTTTATGCCGGCCTTTTTTTATGGGAAAAGTATTTCCTTTACTAAATTTATAAAATTTTATCCTCTTGCTAAAATTTATAAATATGATTATTATAACTCCATGAAGTTTAATAAAAATCGTTTAATAGAAGCTATACGAAATTTTAGTATAAATTTTGCTGTGGCAAGTTTTGCTTTAGGGGTTTTTCAAAATATCTTTCTAGGTTACCTTATTGGTATAATTTGTATTATAACTACAGTATTAACGTGTTCTTATAAAAACAAAGGAGAATAATATGGCTGGGTGGTATTTTTTATTAGGCGTTGCAATAGCAACACTCTGCACAACAATTTATTTAGTTTTTTTCTCCAAAAATGAACATGAAAAATAATTCATAATAAAAAGCCCTCAGTTTCCACTATTGAGGGCTTTTTATTATATCTGCTGCAATTTACATAACCTCCTATGCAAATTACCGGTAATTTATCACAGTAAATTAAGTAGAATAACTATGACAAAATAATTTTGCTTTGTTCAAGTATCAGGTTGATTTTATAACTACAAAATATAATTATAAAATTTTCTTATTATGGGGGTAATGATTTCCCCCATACCCCCACATTGCTTGTTTTTCTTTCAGAAAAACAAGAATATATGTTTTATAGATGAGTGATTATCAACCTCTTTCTATAACAACGCAAATAATTTTCTTTTCCGTCTTTATACTATTGAGAGTTTTTTATTATCCAAAATTTATCCACAAAAAAAAGAGACATTTTGCAATGCCTCTTTTTTTATATCTATAAAGATAAATAACGATTAATTTTCCACAGCAGCGTGAACACGAGCGGAGACATCGTCACTTGGGCTGAGGACAGCAGTTGCAGTCAAAACAACGTCTGTGGAGCTGTTCAGCGCAGTTTCAGTTGAGTCTTGGAGCACACCGATAATAAAGCCAACGCCAACAACCTGGAAAGCGATATCATTATTAATACCAAAGAGACTACATGCCAAAGGAATAAGCATAAGGGAGCCGCCGGCAATACCGGAAGCACCGCAGGCACACAGTGAAGCAACAATACTAAGGAGCAATGCATCAAAGAGATTTACTTGAATGTCAAGGGTTGTAGCAGCTGCCAAAGTAAGCACGGTAATAGTAATTGCTGCACCGGCCATATTGATGGTAGCACCTAAAGGAATGGAAATTGAGTAAGTAGCTTCTGGCAAATTAAGGCGGCGGCACAAATCCATATTGACAGGAATATTTGCAGCAGAAGAACGGGTAAAGAATGCAGTTACGCCGCTGTTTTTGATACAGAACCAAATAAGCGGGAATGGATTTTGACGAAGTTTAGCATACACAATAATTGGGTTGACAACAAATCCTACAAAGAACATTGAGCCAAGAAGCACAGCCAAAACTTGAACATAACCAACAAGAACATCAATACCAAATTCACCGACAACAGTATAAACGAGACCGAAAATACCGAAAGGTGCACAGCGAACAACCATTCTTACAACGCCGGAAACGGTTTGTCCGAGGTCAATAATAAATTTTTTGGTTGATTCACTGCAGTGCTGGAAGCCAAAACCAAAAGCAACTGCCCAGAAGATAAGGGAAATATAGTTTGCCTGAGAAAGAGCAGTTATCGGGTTTGTTACAACTTGTACAACTAAATTTTTCAAAACCTGACTGACAGTCTGCACAGCTTCACCTGTTTCAGCAGCTTGCAATTGCAAGGTTGTTGGGAACATAAAGCTTGCGATAACTGCGATAAGTGCTGCTGCAAAAGTACTTACCAAATACAAAAGAATTAAAGGTTTGATTTTTGTTTCAGTACCTTTTTCATGGTTTGTTACAGAAGCACAAACAAGGGTAAAAACAAGAACAGGAGCAATAGCTTTTAACGCACCAACAAATAAATCCCCTAAAAGGGAGAAATTTCCAGCGTATTGAGGAGCTACAATACCTAAGAAAATACCTAAAGCCATACCAATGCAAATAAGCAGAATAAGTGATGACTTCATGTACCAATTAAAAGCAGAGCCGATAAAGCCAGAGTTTTGTGAACTCATAAAAACCTCTCTTACCTAAGTAAAAATTTGCAAGTTTATAGTATGCCTATTTTTTTACATTGGCAACAACAATTCACAATATATAAATTAAATAAAAACTTTTATGCACTATTTTACTTTGCGCTTTATGCCGATAACATTGGGAAGTTTTACATTTCCTTTGAGAAAAAACATAATATTTTCTTCATGTTGCCATAAGAATATATGTTCTTTTCTGTACGCCATACTTGCCTCAACTCCCCCTTCTGTATACATGGCTCTTTTAATCTTTAAAAGAGGATTATTTTGCAAAATCATACGAAATTCCTGAATAGTAAGCGGCTTTGATGCATACATTAATAAAATTTTATTTTCTGCATCCTGCGCAATGGCTGCAATGGCGTGGCGGCGCTGTCCTTTCCATACACTGCGATTTTCAGGCAAATCCACAAGTTTAAAATTCTGCACCACAACCTGATATTTTTTCAGCGCATTTTCAACTGTCTGCCCTTCTTCATCTTCTGCAAAAAATTGCCCTAAATCAGGCTCATCATCATATATAATTGCACAGGCGGGAATTTTTCCCTGATACTTTTCATACGGTTTTGCAATAAAAAAAGCTCCCAGACTTTTTCCCACATGGTTATTATTATGAATATCGCCTTTCCGCAAATACCCCGTGCTGGTTTTACTGTCTTTTAAATACATGGAAGCATTGATAATTGCCTGCAAATCATATTCCTGAAGCCATGCCAGCAAAGCCTTGCTTTCTGTCTTGTCTGTTATTGCCCCGTACACAGAAAAATCAAAAAAAGCAGGGTCAAATTTCAGCACGTCAAAATTGACGGCAAGGGGCATTTTTTGATTATCTTCTTCACCCCGGTCAGTCATTATGGTTTCAGAAATCCGTATAAACTGCACGCCTTTTTCTATGCTCTGCCAAGTATTTATTTTCAAGATATCAAAGGGATAAGACTTATCTGCGTTGGTATCGACAACCACGGCATCAGTGCCCTCAGCATAAATAAAACAAGGAAAAGAAATGAAAAAAAATAATAAAATAACGATTTTTTTCTTATTTTGCAAAAAATAAAACATATAAACCTGTGGAAAAAGGAATTTTTATAACGTTGACAACAAATTGACTACTTGCTATATTTTATAAAGTTTGTGCTTTTATGTAAAGAAAATATTACGAATGTAACACTTTCTTTAAAATTTCTTTGAGGTTAAAGGAAAAGTTCTGCCCTGTTGTTTTGGGAAAACCTTTATTTAGAGAGAGAAAATTATGCAAAAAGAACTTGTAGAGTACATTACCAAGTCTCTTGTTGACAATCCTGATTCTGTGAAGGTTCGTGAAATTGAAGGCGAACAAACTTCTGTTTTGGAACTCACCGTTGCGAAAGAAGACTTAGGAAAAGTAATCGGCAAGCAAGGACGCACTGCCAGAGCAATTCGCACATTACTCGGTGCAGTGTCTGCAAAAACCCGCAAACGCGTTGTTTTGGAAATTTTAGAATAATGCCTGCAAATTCCCTTATTTTTATAGGTAAAATTACAAGACCTCATGGGATTTCAGGCGAGCTTTGCGCGCAGTATTATGCGGAATCCTATGAATATTTTAAAAAAAATCAAGTATTTCTCAAAATTGGGAAATTACCTGCAAAACCTTGTTTTGTCCGTTCCTATAAAGAGCAGGGAAATATCCTCATTCTTAAAATAGAAGGTATAAATTCCCGAACAGAAGCTGAATTATATCGCAATTACGATCTTGTTATTGAAGAAAGTGCTCTCACTGACAATGATTTGCAGGCGATAAATGAAAATGAAGAGACTGAAACAAGTCCTTATCTTCATCAAATTATAGGCTGTACAGCTTTTGTCGGAACTGAACCTATTGGTATTATTGATGAAATTTCATTTCCGGCAGGGCAGGAGATTTGGTTTATCCATAAAGGAAAACAAGAAATTCTCTTCCCTGCTGTTTCTGATTTTATAGACCGTTATGATCTGAAAAATCAGGCTGTTTATCTCAATCCTCCTGCGGGACTTCTTGAAATTTATACTGAAAATTCTGACGAAGATACAAGCAAAGAAAACAGCTCTCCAAAAACTTCTTCCGCTTCCAAAAATCATTCTCACCCTGCCCGCCAAAAGCAAACTAAACAAACTCCCCTTTCTCCCTCAACAAGTTCTCATTCCTAATCACTCGCTATGCATTATCACATTATCACTCTCTTCCCGGAATGGTTTTCTTCCCCCTTGGACACTGCCCTTTTTGCCAAAGCAAGAGACGCAGGTATTGTCACAGTTGAATATATCAACCCCCGTGATTTTACCAAAAATAAACACAATAAAGTCGATGACAGTCCCTATGGCGGCGGACCCGGCATGGTACTTATGGCACAGCCGCTGGTTGACGCTGTCGCCTCCATTCCAAAGCCGGGACGGCTCATTGCCCTTACCCCTGCCGGCACACCGCTTTCCCAAAACCTTGCGGAAGAACTTGCCAAAGAAGAAGATTTGACGCTCATTTGCGGACGTTATGAAGGTTTTGATGAACGTATTTATGAACTTCTGCCCATTGAACGCGTCAGTGTCGGTGATGCCATTTTAAATGGCGGCGAAGTGGCAGCCCTTGCTTTGATTGAAGCGACTGCCCGTTTGCAGGACGGTTATATGGGCAAGAATGAATCCGGCACAGAAGAAAGCTTCACGCAGAATTTATTGGAATACCCCCATTATACACGCCCGGAAAATTTCATGGGCTTGGAAGTTCCGGAAGTTTTACAGAACGGCAATCATCAGGAAATCAACGCATGGCGGCGCGGACAAGCCCTTGCCATGACTCTCAGACACAGACCGGATTTGCTGGCAAAAGCCCGGTTATCCGAACAAGACAGAATGACCCTCTATTCGCTCCGCACGCATTCTTTTGCAAAAAATATCCATATTGCCCTTGTCCACCACCCTGTTTTACTCAAAAATAATGCGGCAGGCTCCAGCTCTGTGACCAATTTAGATATACACGATATTTCAAGAACAGCCTGTACCTACGGACTTTCTTCCCTGCAAATCATTACCCCCATTGAAGACCAGAAAATCCTTATTGAGGAACTGCTCACCCATTGGACAAAGGGAGACGGCGCAAAAACCAATCCTGACAGGGCAAAGGCTCTCAGTTTGGCACAGCTTGCGGACAGTATTGACGATGCCGTAAAAAATGTTGAAAAAATTTCAGGCGCAAAACCCCTTTTAGTGGGCACAAGCGCAAAAGCAGAAAAAGATAAAAAAGGACGGGAAAAACGCCTTGCCGCTCCCTTTGATAAAATTGCTGCTCTTGCAAAAAAAAACAACATCTTGCTTGTCTTTGGCACAAGCCACGGCTTAGCCCCGGAAGCCCTTGCAAAATGTGACTATATACTTCCGCCGTTACGCTATATGGGACAGTATAATCATCTCCCGGTGCGTTCTGCCTGTGCCGTTATTATAGACAGACTTTTAGGCGATTTGTATTAAATTTTAAATTTTTCCTTAAAACCCCTTGCAAATATTTCCAGATCTGCTAATAAATACCGTTCCTGTTTGATAGTAATTTTTACTTTTATCGAGCTTCCGACGATAAAAAAAGCAGTAAATTTTTTCCATACAAAAATTTAAGTTGCTTTTATCAAAAAAATAGGTCATTAATACTGTTTGCCGCTTGGCACAATTATAAACTACTGTTGCTCAGGCAACTTGTGTGATAAATTCCTCGCAAGGAGAGGCATAATGAATATTATCAAAAAGATTGAAAGCGAACATTTACGCACTGATATTCCTCAGTTTCGCTCCGGTGATACTGTAAAAGTTCACCTCAGAATTGTCGAAGGCGAAAAAGAACGTATCCAGGTATTTCAGGGAAACGTTATCCGTGTTAAACGCGGCACAACCGATGCATCTTTCACCGTTCGCAAAATTTCCGACGGTGTTGGCGTAGAACGTATTATTCCTTTACATTCTCCTTTCATTGACCACATTGACGTTGTAAACCGTGGTCGTGTACGCCGCTCTCGTCTTTACTATCTCCGTAATCTTCGTGGTAAAGCTGCTCGTATTAAACCCCGCAACAACTACTAAGCTGTTCAATACGCCCATTTTGCTTGAGTGGGCATAATGATATTGCATGCCCCTCCCGATTTTTCGGGTGGGGTTTTTGTGTTTGGAGCATACAGCATGGCAAAAAAGAAAGAACTCATCAATCATGGAATTTTATACCGTCCGCAGGATTTGCCTGACGACAGCCTTTGCGCCGGCATTGATGAAGTTGGACGCGGCTGCCTTGCCGGTCCTGTTGTTGCAGGTGCTGTTGTTTTCCCTAAGGATTTTGATTTAATTGGTCTCGACGATTCCAAAAAGCTTACAGAAAAAGAACGCCTTTGTCTTGACAGTGAAATAAAGCATCTTGCCTGGGCTTGGGGCATTGGACTTGTCTGGCAAAAGAAAATTGAAGAAATTAATATTTTGCAGGCCAGTCTCCTTGCCATGGCACGGGCTCTTGCCGCCCTGCAAAAAAACTTTCCGCAAACCTTGCCTAAAGTTTATTTAATTGACGGAACCTTTGCCATTCCTCCCTTTTATTTAAATGAATATAAATTGGCCCCCCTTGAACAAAAAACCATTATTCAGGGAGACGCTTTGGAGCCCAGTATTTCTGCTGCGTCTGTTATTGCAAAAAATTTTCGTGATAAGCTCATGATAAAAATGGATACACGCTATCCAAAATACGGCTTTGCTTCCCATAAGGGCTATGGAACAAAGGAACACAGGCTTGCCATACAAAAATACGGTCCCTGCCCTTTACACCGTATGGATTTTAAATCTGTCCGTCCTCAAACCATGGAACAGGGAACTCTATGCTAAACGAGTTAATATCCCGATTTCTCAAGCAAAATACAGTCTCTGAACGTGCTAAGCTGGGAAAAAAAGGCGAAGAAAAAGCCTGTGCCTATTTGAAACAAAAGAACTATACAATTTTAGAAAAAAACTGGAAATCGCACCCTTACGAAATAGATATTATCTGCAAAGATAAAGCAAATAATGAACTGGTGTTTGTGGAAGTCAAAACCCGCCTTGACAGAAACGGAGAACGGAGCTTTGAGGCCTTTACCCCGCAAAAGCAGCGCAATATAATCAAAGGTGCCCAAAAGTATATAGCCGAAAAAAAATGTTGGGATGAACCCTGCCGTTTTGATTTAATTTGTATCAATGGAGAGACCCTCAGCGTGGAGCATTTTTGCAATGTCATTATCCAATAATACAACAGGAAAACTGTATATTGTGGCAACGCCCCTTGGCAATGCCGAAGATTTAAGCCCAAGAGCCAGAACTGTTTTGGAGCAGGTTCCCCTTGTTTTGGCAGAAGATACCAGGCGCGCAAGTCTCAATTTTTCCCGCTGGGGATTAAAAGCACAGCGGTTTATCAGCTTCAATGACCACAGCGAAGAAAAAAAACTGGAACATGCCATAGAATTTCTTGAACAGGGAGAAGATATTGCCCTGATTTCAGATGCCGGCATGCCTGTTATTTCTGACCCCGGCTATTTGATTGTCAAAGCCTGCCGCGAAAAAAATATTCCCGTTACTGTCATTCCCGGCGCCTGTGCCCCTGTCACGGCTTTGGCAGGCAGCGGTATTGCTCCTAATCCCTTTACATTTTTTGGTTTTTTACCCCGAAAAATAAACGACATGGAAAAAACACTTGCCCCCTTTGCCCGTACTTCCACCAGCCTGATTTTTTTTGAGCGAAGAGACCGAATTGCCGAAACCCTGAAATATTTATATACTCTTCTTGGCGCGCGGGAAGTCTGCATCGCCAGAGAACTCACCAAAGAACATGAAGAATATATCATATTCAATTTAACACAAATCCCAAACCTTGATTTATTAGGCGAACTGACTGTTATTGTAGGTCCCCCTCTTGAAAAAAGCAAAAGCTCTCAGGAAGAAGTGCTCACTATTTTACACGAAGAAAAAAAATTTGGCGGCTCACCCAAACAAATTGCAAAACGAGTACAGGCAAAATGCCGGGGCTGGACAAGCAGTGAAATTTATGCCTTAGCCACAAGAGATTAAAGGAATTTTTTATGAAAAAACAAAAAAGCCCCTCTTTTTTAGCAGAAAACAGAAAGGCGCGGCAATATTATGAATTAATGGATTTTTTTGAAGCAGGACTTGTGCTCACAGGTCCTGAAGTCAAAAGCATACGCCAGGGACGAGTCAGTTTTACTGACAGCTATATTGATTTCAAAAACGGGGAAGCCTATGTTATGAACATGCACATAAGCCCCTATGACAATGCCGGCTATGCCGTGCAAAATCCCGACAGAGAAAAAAAACTTCTGCTTCATTATCAGGAAATCAAACAACTGATGGCAAAAGTAGAACAAAAGGGGCTCACCGTCGTGCCGCTTAAAATGTATTTAAAACATGGCAAAATAAAATTGGAAATTGCCTTGGCGCGCGGACGCAAATTCCATGACCAGCGCGAAGAACTCAAGCGCAGGGCAGAAAGCAGAGATATGGAAAGAGAACTTGCCCGAGGATAACAAAGAAAGAACAGAATAGTAAAGGGGTTAGCAGGACAGCAGAAAAAATAAGGCTTGCAAGTCCATTTTCCTTACGGTATACTATCAATTTAATAAGATATACACAAAAAGGACATAAAATGAATCTCCAAAAAAAAATTTCTTTGCTTTCACTTTTACTTTTTATGTTTATTCTTTCTTCCTGTGTACAAAATCTGCCCCTCAAAGGCTCACTGTTCAATACCAATAATGAAGAGACATGGGTACAGAGCCTTGTGGGCAAAACTTCTGCCGAACAAAGCAAAATGGCGGCAGATGTTTGGGCTGACAGTTCCAAACCGCTCAAACTCCGTGACCGTGCAACCTATATTCTTGCCAGCCGAAACAACCCAAGCACAAAAATTGCCCAGCAATCCCTCAATTCTCAATATTCACAATCTACTCCCGAATATAAAAAATACATGGAAGAAACCCTTTTCCATGATTTAAATTCTGCCCCTGATGCTGATATTACAGCTAACCTCAAACTGATTTCACCAAGTCTGGAAGCGTATTTTCCTTATAATTTAACAATTTTTGCGGCTGCAAAACGCGGACTTTTGACGAACAGTCAGGAAGTTCTTAATAAATTTGCCGCTCAAAATTATTTCCAAAGTTCAAAAATTACTGTGGGAAATACGCCTTCTGCCAATTATGCCACTGCGTCAGACGGCTCCATTGCCATGCTTTTGCCCCAAAGCGGCTCCTACAGCACATTTTCCCGTCAAATTATCACAGGAGCAAAAATTGCCCAGAAACTTCTTCAGGAGCAAGGCATTCAATGGAATATCACGTTTATTGATACCCAAGACCCCAATTGGATAAGCTATCTCGAAAACCTGCCCCCAAACTGTTCTGTTATTGGCGGTCCGCTCCAGACAAATATTTATAAAACCCTGTATAACAGCAAACTCACCGGTCAGAGAGCTTTTTTCACCTTCCTGACCCGCCTGCCTGATCCAAGCATTGAAGGTATTGACGCATGGCGTTTCTTTACCAGCCCGGAAGACCAGGTCACTGCAGTTATCAATGTCGCCCAGAATGATTTAGGCATAAAAAGTTTTGGTTCTTTTTATCAGGATAATACCTACGGCAAAGGCATGAATAACCTTTTTACCAAGATTGCGCAGGAACGCGGCTTGTCTGTGTACAGTACCTCGTATTCTGATAAAGAAATGAAAGATTTTAATAACCTGACAAAAAATTTCCTCAATGCCACAACTCCGGAAAAAGGCAAGCTTCCCATTGCCAGACGTCCCATGGACGCTATTTTCCTGCCTGACGTATGGAAAAAAATGGATATGATTATTTCCTACATGCATTACCATGGCGGACATAAAAAAATTATGCTCGGCACCTCACTTTGGGAACAAAGCCTTTCCAACCCTATTAATATGAACCCTGAAACCTTTGCTCTGACCCTTTTCCCTGTTTCCTATGACAGCAAACGCGAAAGCCCTTACCGTGACTTTTTCCAGGCCGAGCTTGATAAACAGCAGAGCATGGGCACAAGCTGGATAGCCCTCGGCTTTGACTTTGTGATGATGTCCAGCCGTTTACAAATGGGTGAAAAAAGATCAAGCGAAGAAATCAACAGACGGCTTGCAAATTTAAAAGTGGATTATATTGGTGCACCTTTCCATTATGCAAAAGACGGTAAACTTTCCCGTGAGCTTATCATTAATCAGCCAGCCCGAAGCGGACGCACGCCTTATGATAAAGAAACATTCCTTTCATACCAAAAGGACGGAAAAGTTTTGCCGAATCTTGACGATGATACCAAGGAAAAATTGACAAAAGAACAGGAAGAAAATGCTCTTGACGCATTGGTTAATTCCATTCTCGATTAAGAAAACAAACAGACAGTATAAATAAAAAGGAAAATGTATGAGCCAAACTCAAAATCTAAGCCACCTTTGCAAACTTGCAAAGCTTTCACCGGACGAAAAAACTTTAGAAAAAATATCACATCAATTTGCTGATATTATCAACTATATTGACACATTATCAGAAGCAGACACAGAAAATGTCGCTCCTTTATATTCTCCTGTTTTTCATGAAAGCGCTGTGCGTGAAGACATTGCCTTTCGTAAACAAACGCCGGAACAAATCCTCAAAAATGCGCCGGAAACAGACGGAACGTATTTTATTGTTCCCCGCATTGTTGAAGGCAAATAAAACGTTTGGGAAAAGAAGAGAATACAAAAAGGAAAAACCATGATTACCAAAAATATTACTGAAATAAAAAAAGCACTTGCCAAAAAAGAAATCAGCGCAGCAGAACTGACAAAAGCCTGCCTTGAGCACATCAATGAAACCGAACCGAAACTTGGCGCTTTTATCAATGTCTATCCTGACGAAGCACTCAAAAAAGCAAAAGAACTGGACGAAAAAGGCTATGACGAAACTATGCCGCTCTGGGGTGTGCCTGTTTCTGTAAAAGACGCCCTTGCCACCAAAAATATGAAAACAACAGCCGGCTCTAAAATTCTTGAAAATTTTACGCCCCCTTATACTGCCTTTGCAGTTGAACAACTGGAAAAAGCAGGCGCCGTTATC
>CAOMFZ010000025.1 GCA_948482415.1 uncultured Mailhella sp. | reverse complement strand
AAACAAGAATACATGTTTTATAGGTGATTGATTATCAACCTCTTTCTATAACAGAGCATAAAATAAGAAGGGAAGACCGGCAATCTATACGCAGATTTGCCATAAATTACCGGTCCTGCACTTTTTCAATATTTTACTCATGCAATTTCAAATATTCTTCGTCTGTGACCGGTTCAAGCCAGGTATTTGAGCCATTTTTCGCAGGCACTTCAACAGCAAGATGAGAGAACCAGCTGTCTTTTTTCGCACCATGCCAATGCTTGACCCCGGCAGGAATATTCACCACATCACCAACTTTCAAAGAACGAGCGGGCTGCCCCCATTCCTGATACCAGCCTTCTCCATGCACACAGATAAGGATTTGCCCTCCGCCTTCATCTGCATTGTGAATATGCCAATTATTTCGGCATGCCGGTTCAAAAGTAACATTTGCAACAAAAACCTGTTCTTTGGAAAGAAAATTCAAATAACTTTTGCCTGTAAAATATTGTTCATACGCCTTGTTATATTCGCCTTTTGCAAAAAGCATCTTGCTGTCGTTACTCATATGATTTCCTTTTTATTTTTGCACAACTTGTTCAACAAGACTCTGCACATTTCTTGCAGTTTCTTCACCTAAACTTTCACGGATTACATCAACATAGCTGAAAAGCTGTTCCTTTGTCCAGCCTGAAATCTTATGACAAGTTGTCAAATGTGCCATTAATTGAGGATTGACATTGCCAACACCTGCCAAAATACCAACTGTCATGAGTTCTCTGTCTTTCCAGGTCAGCACGTCACGTTGGAAAAGATCGCCAAACAAATGAGCTTTCAGGCAATAGTCAATCATAGGCGCAAAATCGTAAAGACCGCCCTTTACTTCACGCTTGAAAAGATTGGTTTGATTTTCTGTGCCAAATTCCAGACTGGTTTTATTTTTTGGCATCGGGCTTGCTTCTTTTCCCATAACATCTTCTATTCCTTGAGCTTTTCTTTTGTCAAGCAAGGCAGAGAATGTTTGCAGACCGTTCAGACTTCTGGGGAACCCCGCATAGGCATACACTTGTACCAATAATTCTTTGATTTCATTTACAGTCAATCCATTTTGCAAGCCGTTTTCCAAAGCTTTTTCCAAATTTGGCAAATCCCCGGCACCAGCTAAAGCAGAAATGCTTACCATTGATTTTTCTTTTGCGGTCAAACCGTTTTCAGCTGCTTGTGCACTCATGGTTGTTACTCCTAGACATAAAATGATGGTTAATATTGCTCGTATAATTTTTTTCATGCGGAAACTCCTTTCTTTCTATGCTCATAGAATACCGAACAGAAATAAAATAGAAAGACCTAATCCTCCTAAAAAATTGCCTAAAATTATCAAAAAAAAGACTGTCCATAAAAGACAGTCTTTCAAGCTTATCAGATAAAAGCAAAAGATTTTCGCTTATTCATATCCCGATGAGGCGGGTCACCAAACATCCGCTTATATTCACGGTTAAATTGGGAAACACTTTCATAGCCAACTAAAAGTGCCGCAGAGGAAGCCCGTTCATTTTCCATAAGCATAAGCCGCTGTGCTTCCTGCAAACGTAACTGTTTTTGATACTGCAAAGGACTGGAACCGGTAATTTCCTTGAAATGCCGATAAAGACTTGAAACAGACATGTTGACGCGTTCCGCAAGCTCTTCCACATTCAAAGGCTGGGTAAGATGTTTCTTTAAAAAAGAAATTGCCTGCACAACCTGATTCTTTTCAGAACCCTTTGCGTACAAACTATACAAAACCCCGCCGTATTTGCCAATCAGCACCAAATAATGCAGTTCGCGCAAAATCATAGGCGCGCGTAAATGAATTTGGTCCGGCTTATCCACAAGTTCTGCCAAACGGTACATACATTCCAAAATTTCCACTTCCGCATCACCCACAGCAAAACCATGCTTTGATGTTGGATAAGGGATTTGGTGTTTTTCCATTTCCATAATCAGTTCAGAAATTATTTCTTTATCTAAGTCAGCAAAAATACAAAGAAAATCTTCAAAAGGTTCCTGCACAATGAAATTAGAGGAACTGGTAATTTCAATGCCGGTCACAATACATTTATTTTTTTGCAGATGATATTCGTGATTGCCTTGTATGGAAATTTTATGCCCTTGCAAAATAACAGAAACATGCGGACGAACAAAAAATTTATCTGTTTGATTTAATTGTCTTTTACGCACAAAGTATAAATGAGGAACAGAAGTTTGAAAAATCCCTTCTTCCGGAGTATGGCGTTCAACAATTTGTTTCAGTGCTGAATTTAACGTATCAATTTTTGACTGCGTTTCCATAATAACTCCTCTTTTATTATTTCCAAAAAAATTAGAAGTATTGTTATTTATAGCATCAAAAAAGTTTTTTGTCAATATTAGGCAAGTTTTTCCAAGATAAAAAGGTTTTTGCCGTATGAATTGCAATAATTATGCAAGTTTTGTATATATGTGCAAATCTTTTCCGTTTTCTTTAAATTTTCCAATTTCGGGAACAAGCCGTTTAAAATGCTCCGTCACAAAATGTGCCTCCAGACAAGCCCTGTTTTCCCATGTCTCAATCATAGTTAATACACAGGGGTTTTCCGTATCCTGATATAATTCATAGGAAAGACAGCCGTGCTCTTTATGCGTTTCAGCAATCAAATTCTGATATAAAGCAATGACTTTCTGCAAATTTTCTTCTTTAAATACACCTTTTGAAACAACTTTTAACATACTGCCCTCTTTTGTTTTATTTGTAATTTCTCCAGTAAAAATAAATATTCCAGATTATGGCCGCGATTGATATCGGAAACACAAAGCACCCGCCACAATTTAGGTTCCAGCTTTGTCATAAAATCATGGACTGCCTGATATTCTTCCATACCTCCGGCATGCCCTGTATAGCAATGCACACAGATTACGCCCTGCGGACAAAGACGTTCGGAAAGGGAAATAAGCGCCTGCAGCGTGGTATCTGCCTTTGTCACAATAAAATCAGTATTTCTTTCTTTTTTCGGTAAATATCCAAGATTAAACAATACCCCGGCTACGATACTTTTTTCCGGCAAATACGCTGCAATTTTTTCATGCCCGACATGCACAAGCTCTGCCTGCAAGCCATATGCATTCAGGCGTTCCTGCGTATTTTGCAAAGCTTCTTCCTGCACGTCACAGGCTAAAACGGAATAGTTTTTCTGAGCAGCTCCATTCAAAAACGCTCCAAGACTTGCCAAAAAACATGTGTCATGCCCATTGCCGGCTGTGGCGTCAATACAATACATGGGTTCCATATCATTCACAGATTTTGAAATTGCCTGCACAGCCCGAAACACGGCACTGTGCGCCAGAGATTCCAATAAGGACGGACGGCTGTCATTTTTTGAATGAGATACTGTTATATCGCCATACTGTGTTATTACATCCATATATTAATCCGATAAAAAATATTGAAAAGTATACGCAATCCATTCGTTATACACAATCAAAAAATTTACGCAGTTTCATAAAAAACACAATATGCTGTAACTATAGTATGTTATACAAAAAACCAAAAAATTTTGCCCATAACCTTGACACGATTATCTTCATTTGCTAGTAATCGTGTTATCATTTTTATTTTTGTAACACGACAAAAAAATAAAATGCAATTGCACCAAAATGCAAGTATATCAAAAAAGAGCAAAACATGAAACATGCTTTAATCAGAAACAGGAGCTTTTCCCTTGCTTATGCCGGATTTAAAATTTTTTTGCAGCTTGCTTTCATGTTGCTTATTTTAGCCATTATTGTTTTTTATGTGGCAAGACTGACCCCCGGCGATCCCTTGCAATCCTTTTATGGAGATGCGGTCCAAAGCATGACGCAGGAACAGCTTGACGCCGCCCGCGACAGACTGGGCTTGAATGAACCTGTTTATATGCAGTTTGGTAAATGGATTGAGCATGCTGTGCAGGGCAATTTTGGCATTTCTCTGCGCTATAAACGTCCTGTGCTCGACATCATCAAACCACTCTTAGGCAATACCCTTATTCTTGGCGTTATTTCCTATACAGTTATTTTTGCGCTCGCCATCGGTTTAGCCCTTGTCTGCGCACGCTATGAAGATAAATGGATTGATAAATTTATTTGTAAAATCGGTACCATAGCCTATTATACTCCTGCTTTCTGGCTTGGCGTTGTGCTGGTCTTGATTTTTAGCATCAATTTGCAGTTACTGCCTGCAAGCGGAGCCTATGATTACGGCAAATCAAAGGACTGGCTGAACTGGGCAAAACACCTGATTTTGCCTGTCACGATTATGGTTGCCAGCCATTTTTGGTATTATGCCTACATGATACGCAATAAGCTTTTAGATGAGACCCGCAAAGATTATGTGCTCTTAGCCCGAGCCAAAGGCATGAGCAAAATGAGTGTGCTGGTCAGGCACTGTCTGCGCAATGTTATGCCTGCCATTATCAATATCATGGCTATTTCCGTACCGCATATCATCAGCGGAACTTATGTTGCGGAAACTGTTTTCAACTTCCCCGGTATGGGGCTCATGGCAGTTTCTTCTGCCAAATACCATGATTATAATTTACTCATGATTATTGTGCTTATTACCGGATTTTTAGTCATTATCAGCAGCTTTATCGCCCAATTTATCAATGAACGCATTGACCCGCGGATTAAAGGAGCGGAAACAATTACACTATGAATACGCAATCCCCAAAAATCCACGCTCCTGCCAATCCGAATTTTAATGCAGAACGACCACTGACTGCTGAAGATTTTAAAATTGTTGGGGCAAATTTTGAAGCACAAAGTCAGGAACAAGACAAAATACAAACTTTTGCCAAAAAGAAAATCAAAAATTTTCCCTATTTCTCTGTCTTTACCCTTTGTGCTATTCTTTTTGCCTGCTTTTTTTCCCATCTATTTGTCAACCATGACCCGACACAATTTTATCTGACAAATTTGAATACACCGCCTGACAGTGAATTTTGGTTTGGCACGGACTCGTTAGGGCGGGATATCTTTTCCGTGCTTTGGAACGGCGGCAGAGTCTCCATTTTCATTGGCATATTAAGTACTGTTATCGCCGCAGGTATCGGTATCATTTATGGCTGTATTTCCGGCTGTGCGTCCACTTTTCTTGATACGGTAATGATGCGTATTGCGGAACTTTTTCAAAGTATCCCCGCTTTGCTCACGCTCCTGCTTTTGCTTTCTCTTCAGGCAAAACAAACGCCTGTCTCCATTTCTGTTGTCATTGGCATAACAAGCTGGTTTGCCCTGGCGCGTATTGTGCGGGCGGAAGTCCGCCAAATCAGAAACAGCGAATATATCCTGCTTTCACGGCACATGGGCGCGTCTTTTTTCTGGGTTATGCGCAAGCACCTGATTCCCAATATTGTTTCTGCCATTATGTTTATTGTTATTTCGTCTATCAGCACCAATATGGCAATGGAAGCAACGCTCAGTTTTTTAGGGCTTGGCTTACCGCCTGAAGAACTTTCCCTTGGCAGTATGCTTGCCCTTTCCAATCGCGCTCTCTTATTGAATACATGGTGGGTGATTATTTTCCCCGGCATATTTTTGCTGATTACGCTTTTCAGCATTACACAAATCGGACATATTTTCAGACAGGAGAATTGTAAAGGTTTCAGCAACCTTTAATAATATAAAGGAGTTATAATGAAAACAATGTGTAAAAAACTCAAAGCCGGCTTTGCGGCAAGTGTTCTTGCTCTTGCTCTCATGGTAAGCGGCGCAGTAAATGCCTTTGCCGACGACATGGCAAATACCCTGGTGTATGCCGGCGAAAACGAAGATACGATTAACCCAATTCTCAACAATCATCAGGAATTGCCTACCATTATCTTCTCCGGCCTGCTCAAATATGACGCAAAAGGCAATCCTGTTCCTGACCTTGCCACTGCCTATACATATGATGAAAAAACAATGACATATACTTTTACAATCCGTGATAATGTCACATGGCATGACGGCAAGCCTTTTACTCTTGATGATATAATTTTTACATACACTTCCCTGACAAAAGATGAACGCCTGACAGCGTCCATTTTGAGCAACTATGAAGATATCGAAAGCATTACATCTCCTGCTCCATGGCAAATTGCGATTAAAATGAAACGCTGTAATGCCGCCATGCTCGATAACTTCACCATCGGCATTATCCCCAAGCATTTATTTGAGGGGCAAGACATCAACACAGCACCTGCCAATCACACTCCTGTCGGAACAGGCCGTTATAAATTTATTGAGTGGGATACAGCCGGCGGCATGATTATTTTGGAACGCAACGAAAAGTACTATGATAAAGTGCCTAATATTGAAAGAATTGTGTACAAAACAGTCGCTGTCGAAAGCACCAAAGCCCTTATGCTCCAATCCGGCGAAGCTGACCTTGCATGGCTCAATGCAAAATATGCAGAAACCTTCAAAGGCAAAGCAGGCTTCAAAAATATTGACTTCATCACTGCTGACTATCGTTCTGCTTCCATGGATTTCAAAACCGAATTTTGGCAAAAAAACGGCGACTCCATTGGCGTACTGAACTATGCTGTGGATAAGCAGGCTATTATTAACAGCGTACTCAATAAAGAAGGTGTCCCTGCTTACAGCCCAATCCAGCTCAATGCTTTCGGCGGCAATAAAAAAGCGGATATTTATCCCTATGATTTGGCAAAATTTGCAGCAGAAATGGAAAAACTCGGCTGGAAAAAAGATGCACAAGGCATATATGAACGTAACGGACAAAAATTCTCTTTCACTGTCCAAGTCCGTGATTATGAAGAAGAACGCATAGATATTGCCAATATTTTAGCAAGACAGCTCAAAGATGCAGGCGTAGATATGCGCATCGTTCCTGTCACCCGTTTTGACTGGAAAGCAGGTTATAACGGCTTTTTGGCAGGTTTTGCCGTTGAATTTGATCCTGACGGCATTTACAAAGATTTTGTAACAGGCGCAAGTGATAATACCATGCACTATTCCAATGCTGAAGTTGATGAACTGCTTAAAAAGGGTCGTGCAACTGCCAATATTGATGAAAGAAAAGCTATTTATCATGCCTTTGAAGAAGCCTATGCAAAACATCCCGGACACTTGCTCGTTGCCTATCTGCACGGCAATTATGTAAGCACTGACAAGCTTGACGGACTGAACACCGAACGCGTGCTTGGCCACCATGCTGTCGGCGTCATGTGGAATATTGAGGAATGGACATTGTCCAAATAAGCCCCTATAATACCCTATACACGGTATGGGAGTTTCTGCTCCCATACCGCCCGGAAAAACTATGGAACATTTATTATCTATTGAAAATCTTTCTGTTTCTTTTGATACAAAAGACGGAATTGTCCACGCCGTGCGCGATGTTTCCCTGCAAATCAACAGAGGTGAAACCCTTGCCATTGTGGGAGAATCAGGCTGCGGAAAATCTGTTTTTTGTCGTTCCGTATTAAAAATGCTGCCGGAAAATGCCGACATAAGGGGCAAAATTCTTACCAAAATCCACGAAAAAGAACAGGATATCATAAGGCTCAGCGAACGGGAAATGTGCAAAATACGCGGAACAAACTTTGGCATGGTCTTTCAGGATCCCATGGCAGCCCTCAATCCTGTTATTCCCATTGGCAAACAAATTATTGAAGCCATACGGCTGCATCAAAAAATTTCCAAAAAAGAAGCGGAAAAAAAGGCAATAGAGCTTCTGGAACTGGTGGGAATTGACAATCCGCAAACCCGTATTCACCAGCAGCCGCACTTTTTTTCAGGAGGTATGCGGCAGCGCTGCGTTCTGGCGATAGCCCTTGCCCTGTCTCCTCAAATTCTTTTTGCTGATGAACCCACTACAGCCCTTGATGTGACTGTACAAGCCCGGCTTTTCGATTTATTAAAAGATATTCAAAAAAAAACCGGCATTGCCATTATCATTGTTACCCACGACCTTAGCGTTGCTGCACGCATTGCGGACAGGGTGGCAATCATGTATGCAGGAAAAATTGTTGAAACAGGCACAGCAGAAGAAATTTTTTATCAGGCAAAGCACCCCTATACATGGGGATTGTTAGGCGCCCTTCCTTCATTAGCACTGAAAACAGGCGAACTCAAGGCCATTCAGGGCATGCCCCCTTCACTGATTAATCCCCCTCAAGGCGATGCTTTTGCTGTACGCAATGAATATGCACTTGCCATTGATTATACCACACCGCCCCCTGTTTTTTCTCTTTCCGAAACGCATAAGGCAGCTACATGGCTTTTGGATAAACGCGCGCCCCATATTCCTGCCCCGTACTATGCACAAAAAAATCCTTTGTAAGCAGACGAAATAATGGATAAACTTCCCCAGCTTTCAATCCGCGACTATCACCAGATTTTTCCTGTTGACACCTTTCACCATGTCCATGCTCTGGACGGCGTCAGCTTTGATATGTATGCAGGGGAAATTTTTGGGCTTGTGGGAGAATCCGGCTGCGGCAAATCAACCCTTGCACGGGCAATTATGGGCATGTATAAACCCAGTAAAGGCGAAATTTATTATCAAAATCAATGCATTACCAGCCCGCATATTTCCCGTGAGCTGAAAAAAACAGTACAGCGCGATATGCAAATTATTTTTCAGGACTCTTCTGTGGCGTTAAATCCGCGTATGAGCATTGAAGACTGCATTGCAGAACCATTTGCCATTCATAAACTTTTCCCTGACAAAAAAGAACGGCGCGAACAAGTTGTCAGGCTTCTCAATATGGTGGGATTAAACAGTTCTCTTTTAGAAAAAATTCCTGCTGAAATTTCAGGCGGACAAAAACAACGGGTGTGTATTGCCCGTGCGCTTGCCTTGGAGCCCAAAATCATTATTGCCGATGAACCTGTTTCTTCCCTGGATGTTTCCATTCAGGCACAAATCATCAATCTTTTTACCAAGTTACGAAAAGAAATAAACTTTTCCCTGCTTTTCATTGCACATGACTTGTCTATGGTGCAATACCTTTGCGATAGAGTGGGGGTCATGTATAAAGGAAAAATTGTTGAACTTGCTGAAACCAAAACGCTTTTCAAAAGTCCCCTGCACCCCTATACGCAAATGCTCCTGTCTGCTGTTCCCAAACCTGACCCTGATACTGAAAAAAATAAAACATTTTCAACTCATATTGATATCAAAATCAGCAAAACCGCCCAATTAAAAGAAATTACCCCCAATCATTTTGTGCTGAAATAATGAATTTTTCTTCAAGACAAAAAACTTGCTATATTTTATAATCATGCTAAAAAATGCTTACTAAATTAAAAGGCAGATAATTTGATTTACAGCACGCTTATATTAATAGACGATAAAGATAAAACAGAAGAAATTAATACTATTGGCGTATTAAATAATAAATATCAAATTCAATTTTTAAATTCAGAAAAAATATATAGTTATAATACCAGCCGAGTTAAATGTTATAAACTTATCCGAAAAATTTCACCTGAAAATTATATTATTAAATTTAATATTAAGCAAAATGCAGCCATAAAATATCTTCTTGATTACGGCTCTGTTTATAAAATTATTTATTCTGACAATAAAAGCAAACTCCATAATCCCTCTGAAATTACTATACAAAATAACAGATTACTCTTGCCTGACGTTAAAAATTTCTTTAATTATTTTAAAGAAATTGCCATGACAGTTGGAATTGAAACAGAAGATAAAAATTTGTTAGTTGAACAATTCAATAAGATAACTGAACTCAGTGAAGAAACTATTGCCGCAAAATATTTATCTGAAAATAATTCTTTTACGCCAATTATAAAAACTCATTCTCTTATCTATCCTTTTGGAATTAACCAAAGCCAAAAATTAGCCGCTGAAAATGCTTTTTCATTACAAGTAAGCGTTATTCAAGGTCCGCCAGGAACAGGAAAAACCCAAACCATTTTAACCATATTAGCCAATATTCTTTGCCAAGACAAAAATGTTGCCATTATTTCCAATAATAATTCAGCAGTACAAAACGTTATTGATAAACTGCAAGGCAAAGAACTTTCTTTTATTGCAGCTTTTTTAGGTTCAAATAAAAATAAAGATGAATTTATTAAAAATCAGCAAACACAATATCCGCCTCTTTCAGAATGGGAATTATCAGAAGAAGAAAAAACAGCACTCCTTCTTGAAATTTCTAAGCTCACCGCAGAAATTGATGAATTATATAATGCTAAAAACAGATTAGCCAATATAGAACAGGAAATTTTATTAATAACTTCAGAGCAATTTTATTTTGATGAATATTATTCCACGTTCAGCCAAAATATTTCTTTTTCTCTCCAAAATTTAACCGTAAAAAAGATTTTCGCTCTTTGGCTTGAATTTGAAAAATATGCCAATTTAGGCAAAAAGCCAAATTTGATCCAAAAAATAATTATTTTCTTTAAATATAACAAAGAAATTTTAAAACTTTTTTCTTTTTCTCCTGAACAAAGTATTCCTTTTTTGCAAAGTAAATATTATCAAACCAAACTGCAAGAATTAAATGAAGAAAAAACTAAACTCACTAACTTATTAGAAACAAACGATTTTACGCTCAAACAAACAGAACTTACCCAAAAATCATTAACATATTTAAAAGCCAGATTAGCAGCAAAATATATAAATAATGAAAAAAGACCGCAATTTAATTCTGATCATTTTAAACATTCAAGTGAAACTTTTATTCAAGAATACCCTGTCATTTTAAGTACTGCCTATTCCATAAAAAATAGTTTATCCCCCAATTTTATTTATGATTATTTAATAGTTGATGAAGCATCACAAGTGGACCTCGCCACAGGACTTTTAGCTCTCACCTGCGCCAAACATCTTATTATTGTAGGCGATAAAGAACAGCTACCCAATATTATTACAGCAGATAAGAAAAAACTCATTAAAGAAATTGAAAAAAAATATAAGGTTCCCTCTGCGTACTGTTACTCCAAACACAGTCTTTTATCTTCAATAACCACGCTTTGGCAAGAAATCCCCAGCACACTTTTACGCGAACATTATCGCTGTCACCCGCGCATTATTAATTTTTGCAATCAAAAATTTTATCATGACCAACTCATTATTATGACAGAAGATAAGGGAGAGAAAGATGTTCTTGCTGTACAGTATACGCCCTTAGGAAATCATGCCAGAGATAAAAGAAACCAAAGACAAATTGATATATTAACCCACGAAATTTTGCCTGAAATGGAACAATGCCCCTATCAATCCATAGGAATTATCAGTCCATACAGAAATCAAGTTAATTGCATAGCATGCGAACTTAAAAAATATCCATTTCAAAAACCATACGAAGTTGATACTGTTCATAAATTTCAAGGCAGGGAACAAGATGCAATTATTATCTCAACAGTGGATAATGCCATTTCTGAATTTACAGATGACCCAAAAATGCTGAATGTTGCTGTTTCCCGTGCTGTAAAATCTCTTACCATTATTATTTCTAACAATGAAAAAAATCAGTACACAAATTATGGTGATTTAATACGCTATATCCAATTTAATGGTTTTTCACTCAAAACAAGTACCATACGTTCTATTTTTGACCTGTTATATAAAGAATACGCAAAAGAACGTGAAGAATATTTAAAAAAACATAAAAAGATTTCTGAATATGATTCTGAAAATCTTATGTTTGCACTTATTGAAACAATTTTACAAAAAGAAGAATTTTCACAGTATACATGTACTCCCCATGTTGGACTTTTTACTATCTTTCAGGATTTATCAAAATTAAACGAAAAAGAAAAAAACTATGTGCAAAATCCATGCTCACATACAGATTTTTTAATCATTCACAAAATGGATAAACTTCCTGTTCTTGCGATTGAAGTTGACGGTACTGCATATCACAAAGAAAATTCCCGCCAATCACAAAGAGATTTAATAAAAAATGAGATATTCAAAAAATATAATATTCCTCTTTTACGTTTGCGCACCGATGAAAGTAATGAACAGGAAAAAATTGAAAGGCAGCTTATTCAAATAAATACATATTGTTATCCCAATCAAGAAGAATAACTCCTCATAAAAGTACAGCTATCTCACTTTACTGCAATTCCATCATAAAAATCGTTATTCACAACTTTTTCTTTCTCAACTCACCTATGCTAATGAAAATTTTAACTTGCAGAAAATAAAATAATTTTATTTGAAAATTTCTTTACAAACTTCAGTATGAATTAATAAAAAATTATATTATTTTTCAATATATTATACTAAATCTATTTAAAATAAAAATTCTTATCTGACATTCCCTTCTTCTTGTCTGTCGAAAAAAATTTTGTAAAATTTTTCATTTTTTTTTGAAAATGTCGCAAATGCGATAGTTTAATCCTCTTTATTGTGAAATTTTATACTTACGATTTATAAAATTTCAAAAACCCTAAACCCAAAACAATTTAGTCCATAAAAAGGAGAAAAACATGCCTCCAGTAATTGACCCCGAAAAATGTATTGGCTGTGGTGTCTGTGCAGACATTTGTCCCCTGCAAGTATTTTCCTTTAAAATCAAAGAAGATAAAATTCCTACAGTGCGCCGTCCTTATGAATGCTGGCACTGTAATGCCTGTGTGCTTGACTGCAAAGCAAAGGCAATAGAACTTCGCCTGCCGCTCACGCATATGCTTTTATATGTTGATTCTTCTTCTCTTCGCCCAAAAGATTAATAATTTTAACATGAGCAAAAAAAGGAAACTACTATGATTGCAATCAAAGAAAAATTAGAAACCGATGTTCTTATTATTGGTGGTGGTATTGCAGGACTTATGGCAGGCATTGCTGCCGGAAAGAAAGGTGCTGATGTTATTTTATTAGATAAGGCAAATACAAAACGCAGCGGCGCCGGAGCTACAGGCAACGACCATTTCCTTTGCTGGATTCCTGAAAAACACGGCGATATCAGCGTGGTGTATGAAGAATTTATGGACAGCCAAAATGCTACCAGCAACGACACCCCTCTTGTCATGCGCTTTTTGAAAACAAGCCCTGAAGTTGTCAATATGTGGCAGGAATGGGGAATTAATATGAAGCCCACCGGCGATTTTCACTTTGAAGGTCATGCTTATCCCGGACGCCCCAAAATTTTCCTGAAATATGACGGTCATAACCAAAAGAAAGTTTTAACTGAACAGGCAAAGAAAAGCGGTGTGCATATCATCAACCACTCCCCTGCTTTGGAAATTTTATCTGAAAACGGACACGTCACAGGCGTTTTGGCTCTTGATGTTTCCACCGATACGCCAAGCTATCGTTTGATTAAAGCAAAAGCTGTTGTTGCCGCAACAGGTTATGTAAGCCGTTTATTTACAACCGACCCAACCCCAAGTCAAATGTTTAATACAAACATGTGCCCGTCAGGAACAGGCGACTCCATTGCTCAGGCATGGCGCGCAGGCGCATATCTTGTTAACATGGAAAAAACCTACCGTCATGCTGGTCCCCGCTTTTTAGCCCGCTGCGGCAAAGCAACATGGATTGGCGTATACCGTTATCCTGACGGTAAACCTATTGGGCCATTTATCACGGAACCTAATGTTGAAACAGGCGACATTACCAGTGACGTTTGGGCATCTGCCTTTACAGACCTCAAAATGAGCGGCCGCGGTCCTGCCTATATGGACTGCTCCGGAGCAAGCAAAGAAGATCTTGAACATATGCGCTGGGCTATGAAATGCGAAGGTCTTACCGCACTTCTTGATTACATGGATAAAGAACATATCGACCCCGGCAAACACGCTGTTGAATTCAGCCAATATGAAGCAAACCTCTGCACCAACGGCATTGAAATTGACATCAACGGCGAAAGCAATATTAAAGGTCTTTTTGCTGCAGGCGACATGATGGGCAATATCAGCGGTGATATTGGTGCAGCTGCGGTTTATGGCTTTATTGCCGGTCAGCATGCTGCTGATTACAAAGACGAAAAACACCTTTGCGGCGATGTTGAAACCATGCCTTTCTGCAAAGAACGCATGAATCTGTATACAGAAATTTTTGAACGCAAAACAGGTGCAAGCTGGCAGGAAGCAAACTTTGCCCTGCAGCAAATCATGACAGAATATGCTGACTGCGGTCCGCACAGAGTACGTTCCGACTCCCTGCTGAACGCCGGTATCAAATATCTCGGCGACTTGCGCCGTAAAATGGTGCAGGAACTCTATGTAAACGATGCCCATGAACTCATGCGTGCCGCTGAAGTTTTAAACCTTCTGGATTTAGGACAGGCACTTATGGTTTCTGCCCGTGAACGCAAAGAAAGCCGCGGCCGCCACATGCGCTCTGATTATACCTTCACCAACCCGCTTCTGCGTGACAAGTTTTTGCGCATTTGGCAGGAAAACGGCACTCCATGCTATGCCTGGCGTGACCGCTTAAAATAATATTCAGCTCTCCTTATTATTCCTGCAGGGTTTTCCGGCTTTGCAGGAATTTATTACAAATTTTCTATACTTTTAACATGACGAGGTTATTATGGCTATCGTATCATATTTAAAATGGATTACCTTTGCTGTAATCCCGCTTATGCTTTATAATTTCCTGCCTCAAGACATTTCTCCGGAGTTTCCGACCTATATGGCATTAACTTCTGCCGCCATTATCGCCTGGGCATTAAATATTTTCCCGGCTATTGGCGTTGCGGCTATGCTGACCTTTGCCTATGTTCTTTTTGGTGTTGCTGATGCTGAAACAATTTTCGGCCCCTGGACAACCGTTTTGCCATGGATTTCTTTTGCCGCTGTTATTATTGGTGAAGCCATGGAAGAAAGCAATTTGGCTCGCCGTTCCGCACTTTTCTGTTTAAAAAACACCGGCGGCAGTTTTACTGGTCTTACTATTGGCTTTTTCGTTGCAGGGCTTGTTCTTGTTCTTATTCTCCCTTCCATTTTGGCACGATGCGTAATCTTCTGTGCTATTGCTTCCGGTATTGTCCAGGCTCTCAATGTTGATCCAAAATCCCGTTTATCTTCTGCTATTATTTTGACTGCATTCTTTGCTGCTGCAGCTCCTCAATTCATGTATCTGCATTCTTCCGAATCCTTTATTTGGGCTTTTGACATTATGCTCAAAGGAACAGACAAAACCGTTGACTTCTGGGATTACTGCTATCATGGCACACTGATTAACCTTATTTATTACGCTGTTTCCATGATTTGTGTTTTCATCGTAAAAGGTAAGGAACAACTTCCTATCGGCGACAGACTGCCTGCCTTTATCGCTGAAAGCCGTGCTGAATTAGGCCCCATTTCCACCAGAGAAATCAAACTCTTTGTTATTATTTTAGGCGTCATTGCAGGATTTATGCTGGAACCATGGACAGGTATTGACCCGGTATTCCTTTTCTGTGTACTCAGCCTTTGCTGTTATTTACCCGGAATTTCCATTCTCGCACCGGAATCATTCAATAAACTGAATGTGGTTTTCCTGTTCTTTATTACAGGCTGTATGGCTATCGGCTTTGTTGGCGGCAGTGTTGGCGCCAATAAGTGGGCTGTTGACAGTCTGGTTCCTTTCTTACAGGAAGCATCAACAACCATGAGCGTTTTCTTTGCCTATATTGCCGGTGTTGTTGTCAACTTCCTGCTTACTCCTTTAGCCGCAACCGCAGCTTTTACGCCTGCTATCGGCGAATTCGGCAATGCACTTGGCGTCAACCCGCTCCCGCTTTTCTATGCCTTGAACTTTGGACTTGACCAATATCTTTTCCCATACGAAGCAGTATACTTCCTGTACATCTTCATTACTGAAAAGATTACCCTGCGCCACATTGTTTTTGCCCTCTTCATCCGTATCATTTTGACAGCAGTTTTCCTTATTGCTGTTGCAATTCCGTATTGGAAGATGATTAATCTTTTATAAAACAGCAAAATTGATTTTCAGACATGCAAAAAGGGGATTTTTTCCCCTTTTTTATTTAATACGTTGACCTGACTATTTTTTTTCTTTATCATTTATTTTAACATATATCCTCAAGGCCCGCTTATGAATACAAAACACAAAGCGCCTCTTTTTGCCCATTATGCAATTCCTAAAATCACAGGAACCTGCACCATATGCCATGACTTTTTTCATGAAGGAAAAACACTGTATTTAAAAGCCAATTCCATTCTTTCCATCAATGAAAAAAATCAATATGACATTTTTTATATCGAAAAAGGTGAAGTGCAGATTATTTTTGAAAACATCAAAGGACAGCAAAGAACAATCATCAGCTTTGGCGAAGGCGGAATTTTCAATATTGCACCTGCAGCTCTCATGCAGGACACTTCCGGACAATACCAATGCATAACGGACAGCATTATCCATTCTCTGCCTGTTGATGTTGTTCTGACAGAAAAAACAATACAGGAAAATCCGGAACTTGCCATTTCCCTTATCAAACATTTATCACGCCTTACCCTTATCTACTCCACTTTGCTCACTGACCTGCAAATTGATACCTTTTTCAACAGATTTTGCCGCTATCTTCTTTCCCTGCAATTACAGCATAACAGCAATACTTTTCCTTTAGACATCAGTCAGGACCATTTAGCCACAATCTTCGGCGTGCATAGAGCAACCCTTGCCCGTGCAATCCAAAAACTTAAACAACTCAATGTGATAAAAAAATTCAGAGCCAAACAAGTCGAAATTTGCGATTTGGAAGCATTGCACCAGCTTGCTGAACTGTAAATTCCATGACAGTAAAATATAACTACAAATAAGAACTATCTATCCACAATCACACATTTTCTTTTTCTTCTTTGGGGCATTTCCGCATAATATTCGTAATTTTTATTTTCTTTGAGGGAAATGATTTCCCCCAATCCCCCTCAAAGCCCTGTTATGGACGTTGTCCATAA
>CAOMFZ010000024.1 GCA_948482415.1 uncultured Mailhella sp. | reverse complement strand
CAACAATGTTGTCACAAAAAGCCAAAGATTGAAGACAGGAACCAATAGTCCTTTCTCCATTTAAAACAATAATCAGGGCAGTAAGTTTGGCTTTTTTCTCGTCCATAAAATTTCTTGTGTTTTTTGTGCAAAAAATAAGGCAGATTTAATCTGCCTCATTTTTACAAAAATTTCAAGTAAAAACTTGAATTATTCACCAAGAACAATGCGTTTGAATCCAAGTACGGTAAATTCCGCGCCGGCTTCTTTGGAAGCTTGTTTTTGGTAATCGGCAATGCTCATCTTGTCGTCTTTGATGTATGCTTGATCCATAAGGCAAATTTCTTTGCAGTATTTCTTTACGGCACCGTCAGCAATTTTATCAATGATATTGTCCGGTTTGCCTTCTTCTTTTGCTTTGTTGCGGTAAACTTCACGTTCTCTGGCAAGAAGGGCTGGGTCAACGCTTTTTTCATCAAGAGCGATGGGGTTAGCTGCAACAACCTGCATTGCAATGTTTTTAGCAAAAGCAACGGCAGCTTCTTCATTACCGGTTGCACGAACTTCAACGAGAGCAGCAAGTTTGTTGTTTGAGTGAACATATGCACCGACAATACCTTCGGCACATTCTGATTTATGAGCCTTGCCAAGAAGAATATTTTCACCGATAGCTGCAACGGCTTCGCCGAGAGCTTCTTTCAAAGTTGTACCTTTGAAACTGTGAGTAAGCATTTCTTCTGCGCTTTCGGTGAAATTATCAAATGCGTGGTCAGCAATATCTTTAGCAAATTCAATGAATTTGTCGCCGCGGGCAACAAAGTCTGTTTCGCATTTTACTTCAACAGCAACAACTTTTTTATTATCGGCAGCAGCTTTCAGGATAATAACACCTTCTTCTGCGGCACGGTCGGCACGTTTGGCAGCTTTTGCAAGACCTTTTTGACGGAGCCAGTCAACTGCTTTTTCAATATCAGCACCGCTTTCTTGCAGTGCTTTTTTGCAGTCCATCATGCCTGCACCGGTTTTTTCACGAAGATCTTTTACCATGGAAGCGGTAATTTGACTCATTGTATATCTCCAATTACTAAATTACTAAAAGTTGAAACATGTGCCGCAGCTATGTACGGCACATATTTTTATCAAAATTATTTTACTGGATTTCTCAAAAAGAAGAGAGGGGCAAAAACTATTCGGCTGTTTCCTGTTCTGCTTTTTCAGCCTGTTCAGCTTCAGCTTCGTTCTTAGCAGCAATAGTTTCCAGATCAACAACTACGCCGTCTTTATTCATTGCAGCGCCTTCAAGGCAAGCGTCTGCCATAGCGCCGACAAAAAGTTTAATTGCACGGATTGCGTCATCATTGCCGGGGATAATGTAGTCAATAACATCAGGATCGCAGTTTGTATCGGTAATAGCTACAACGGGAATACCGAGTTTGCGGCATTCTTTGACAGCGATTTCTTCACGGTGCGGGTCAATAACGAAAGCAAGCTGCGGAATGCCCTGCATATCTTTGATACCGCCCAGAGTGAGATTGAGTTTGTCAAGTTCGCGCTGGAAAGTAAGAACTTCTTTTTTGGAATAGCGGTTGATTGTGCCGTCAGCAAACATTTGTTCCAATTTTTTGAGACGGTCAACGCTTTTTTGAATGGTAACAAAGTTGGTAAGCGTACCGCCCATCCAACGGAAAGTTACATATGGCTGACCTGCTCTTTCAGCTTCCTGTGCTACAGCTTCCTGAGCCTGACGTTTTGTGCCGATGAAAAGAACTTTGCCGCCGTTGGCAACAGTTTCAACGATTTTGTCGTGAGCTGTACGGAAAAGTTTTACGGTTTGCTGCAAGTCAATGATATGTACACCATTACGGGCGCCAAAAATGTAAGGACGCATTTTTGGATTCCAACGACGGGTTTGGTGACCAAAATGTACACCGGTTTCGAGCATTTGTTTCATGCTTACATAAGCCATGATAATTCCTCCAAGGTTTTTTTTCGTCCATTTTCACCCATTACTTTGCACCCTGATAGTACTATCTCTCCGAAATAACACAGTTATTCTTTATATGTGTCCATCGGATATTCCGGGAACCCCAAGCAGCTGTGAAAATGTGTTTAGTGAATAACCAAATTTGTTTAGGGTATTTTTTTTATTTTGGCAAGCAAAATCCGAATAAAATTAATTTTTTTGTGTTTTGTTATAGAAAGCGGTTGATAATCAATCACCTATAAAACATATATTCCTGTTTTTCTGAAAGAAAAACAGGCACTGTGGGGGTATGGGGGAAATCATTTCCCCCATAAAAAGAAAATTTTATAATTATCTTTTGTAGTTATAAAATCAACCTGATACTAAAACAAAGCAATTAATTTTTTTGTGTTTTTGTCAGATAAGCATTGACGCGCTCTTCCACATTTGCTTCAATATTTTTGAAAAAGAGCGGATAATTGTAACTGTGCAAATCTCCTTTGGGAAAATGTTCGCGGGGCGGAGCTGTTTCAATATCATAAATATCTACAATAACTGCACCAAGTTTTTTATCAACCCGGGCGCTGGTGGCATTTTTATGCAGAAACTGCGTGCCGTCTTCTTTTGTTTCCATAAAGCCCAAATGCAGGGATTTATCGGCAGTTTCTTCGGTATTTTTCCAGGAAAGGGGATTGACGCAAAGAGCTCCGGGAAAAATGGTAAAGCCGCTTCTTCCGCCTTTTGCCAGGGTATTATATACAATAACGCAATTTAAATCAGTAGGGCTTTGGCAAAGGTGCATGCCAAGCTCGTCTAAATCTTTTTGGGTAACGCTTGCACCGATAAGATAGGCTGCCACCAGATTTTTGGGCAGTTCGTTTTTAGCTGCCAAATATTTCATCAGCGCTAAAATCACAAAGGATCCCTGACTGTTGCCTGCCAAAATCAGCGGTCTGTCCTTGTTCCATGTTTGTTTAAAATGATAATAGGCATTTTTCACGTCTTCAAAAGGGATTTTATAATAGTCCCGCACCACGTCCCAGCCGTGTAAATGGGCTTCCATGGTCACTTGCCTGTAATGAGGCTGAAAAACCCTGCATGTTTTTTCATAGGCTCCTGCATGCGTCATGCGCGGACGCAAAGGAAGCCGGCGCTGTTCTTCGTTATAAGGGTCATAATAAACATCAGATTTGCTGTGCAGAACAGTTCCGTGCACAAAAAAAACATCGGCTTTCTGGGCAGGGGTATTTAAATTGTCAGTATCAGGGAGTTTTACCCAAAATTCTGACAGTGTATAATCGGGAGCTTCAGGAGTATGCATATAAACCTCATATCATTAGTTAAGAAAAATAATTCCGTCTTGTATTGAAGTAATGTTTTTTACTGTATTGTCAATAAGTTCAAAGGTATTTTCAATGCCAATCATACCAAAGCCGGGAATGCCGATTTTTGGTTCACAGGCGATAAACATGGAATTTTCCAAAGGATCTTGAAAACCTTTGGCAATAACCGGGAATTGGTCAACAGTCAGCCCAATGCCGTGCCCTAAAAAAGGAACACTGTTGCTTTTATAGCCCATAAAATTCTCTGTAAAGTTAAATTTGTCCACAATTTTGAGGGTGTTAAACCAAATCTCCTGAGGGATTGTGCCTGCTTTTAATTGGTTTAGGACAAGTTCCTGGACAGTGCAGCAGCATTCATAGGCTTTTTTTGCAATGTCAGGTAAATCCTTTCTGCTGCCATAGAAACAGGTCTGTGTTTTATCTGTACAGTAGCCTTCAAAATTGAAAAGCATATCCACACAAAGGGGTTCGCCTTTTTGCCAGATTTTTTCAGAGCCAAGACAAGGCAGGGCAGGGTGCAGGCCTCGAAAACCCATGGCGCCGTTATAATAATGGGCTTGATTTAAATTATTTCCGCAGGCAACATGCCCGAAACAGGCTTCTTCGCCATGGGCAGACATGCGGGTCATAAAGCCATGTCCCAATTCCGTGTAAATTCGTATGCACAATTTGGCAATATTGATTTCTGAAAGGCTGGTATCCTGCGGATAGGAAGCAAGGAGTTCTTTGCTATACTGTTCAAGCAAAGAAGGAGAGTTCGGAAATTCGCCGTCCAGCATTTTCTGCAAATAAAAAGGCAGAATTTGTTCTAAGGCAAGGGCTTGCCGTTTGCCTGCTTCCCGCATATGTTTGCATTCATATGTACTTTTGATGCTTTGCACCTGTTTTATTTCATTATCAATGCCGATTGGTTCATTTTTGGTGAGGGCTTTGATTTTTATTTTAAAAAGTGCGGCAAGCTGTACTGTCAGTCCTGTATTTTCTATGCCGTATGCGGCGGTTTCAGTAAGGGGAGCCTTGCAGTCAGCACAAATTTTTTCAATTTCAGCATAGGATTTATAGGCAAAAATCTGCGTAAAAGGACATTCTTCTTTTGCCCGTTCCAAGCCCTTGCGTACAAATAAAAAAGGTTCGCCCGAAAGCGGAATGTATAAAACGCCGTGGGCAAGCGTGCCGGTGAAATAATAAATATTAATCCGTGAAAAAATGAAAAAACCTTGTAAAGAAGGATAGTTATTATGGACAATGTTTTTGATTTTTTGTATGCGCTGTTCGAGTTCTTGTTTGGGTATGTTCATATTTTCTTTATTAAATGGTTAAAGATTTTAAGAGAAAGCCGAATATATTTATGCTCATTTATGTTTTTTTGCAATATGTCTGCCATGTGAATTAAAAGATTGAAAAAATTTATAATACAGGATATGGATAATAAATACACATACGACAGGAGAAAATATGCTTTTTGATACACAGCTGAAAAAATTATTTGAGGAAAATTCTGTGATTGCGATTGTTGGCGCGAAAGATAAGGCTGGTGCTCCTGTGGATCATGTAGGACGGTATTTAATTGCGCAGGGGTATGAAGTTTTGCCGGTGCACCCTGTCCGAAAAGATGTGTGGGGTCTGCCAACCTATAAATCCTTGCAGGAACTTCCAAAAGTTCCTGATATCGTGTGCCTTTTCAGATTGCCGGAGGCTTGTGCCGAACACGCAAGAGAAATTTTGGCTTTGCCGTGGCGGCCGAAAGTTTTTTGGATGCAGCTTGGCATCAGCAGTCAGGAAGCGGGCGAATGTATGGCAAAAGAGGGCGTCACCGTTGTGGAAGATGCATGCATGGAAGTAGAACATAAGCGGGTTTTTGGAAAATAAGATGTCAGAAAAAAGTTTTTCTTGTCAGCGCTGCGGACATTGCTGTTTTGGACGCGGGGGCATTGTTGTCGGACAGCGGGATTTACCTCGTTTACTGGCGTATTTTAACATGGAAAAAGAAGCATTTTTGGCAAAATATACGGAACTTTTTGACGACAAGCCGACGCTGATTACGGGCGATGACGGTTTTTGTTATTTTTTCAAAGAGGGTGCAGGCTGTACCATTCATGAAGCGCGCCCCGATGTGTGCAGGGCCTGGCCTTATTTTCGCGGGAATTTGATTGATGAGCTGAGTTTTTTCATGGCAAAGGAAGATTGTCCGGGTATTGTGAAGTCTGTTTCTCATGCAGTTTTTGCCCATGACGGTTATGCCTATTTAAAAGAGAATAATTTGCTTTGTCAGGATAAAAAAACTGACGGACGGGCACTTATTGTGGCTGAAGACGAGCTGCCAAAATTATAAATACAAGTGAAAATTCAGGGTTATGGCAAAGAAAACATTGACATTGCAGGAAGCATACAAACTGCTTGACGTAACAAAAGAAGCAAATATTGATGAGGTAAAGCAGGCGTACCGCAAACGGGCTTTTGCACTGCATCCTGATTTGCACCCTGATAATGCCAATGCTGCTGCCGAATTTCAGCGTGTTAATGAAGCCTATGTTACTGTTATTGCCTATTTGGATAATGAAGCCAAAAAACAGTCAGCCAAAGCCCAATTTGTCAATGCTGAAAAAGAAAGAAAAAGAAAATTTGAAGAGCAAAAGCGGCAGGCGGAACAAAAGCGGGCAGAAGAGCGAAAACGCAAAGAAAAAGAACGGGCTGAACGTATTGAACGCGAACGCAGGGAAATGGAACGCCGTCAGGCTAAGGAACGGGCAAAACGTGAAGAAGAGCGCCGCAGACGTATTCAGGAAGAAATAGATAAGGAAGAAGCTCGGATAAAAGCAAAGCAGGAAGAAGAGCGGCTTAAACTTATTAAAAAATTAGAAGAAAAGGCGCAGGAATTTAAGACCCTGATTATTGAGCAAATGGAAGCGGTTCGCAGGGAAAACGAACTGAATGCGCAAAAGCAGGCAGAGCAGCCCAATCAGCAATGGGCACAAAGCCAAAATCAACAAAATCAATTCGGTCAGGCAAATCAGCAAAGTGCGCAGGAACAGCCGCAGTTTAAAAAAGTCAATAATACCTATAATGCTTCCGGGGAGGCGGCATATAATAAGTATGCAGGAAGTTATGAGCAAAGTGTTTATCATACTTCTGCCAATGATTTTGCTAATACCTCTGCGTTTGAAACAGGACGGACTTCACAAGCTGCAAGTGAAGAAACAGCCAATAATCACACCGCACATGCTCAGACCGTGCAAGACACTGCGTTTACCCATTACAGCACTGTGCAGAATGAAGCCCAAAATACGCAGAAAAAAAATCAAAAAGAATATTTTACAGGACAGGAAATTTCTGCTACAAAGGAAAACAGTATTCCTCAAGCAATTATCAAAGCAAGCACTGAACCTTTGGAAGGAATAAAAAAAGGTATTTCTTCATGGTTTAAAAGTCAGATTGACGAGGAATTGGAATTGTTTTTCCCAGCTGCCAAACTTCAGCCCGGAGTAAAAATGCGTTTGCAGTTTCGGGTTGGCTTGGCAAATGAATTGCAAACCATAGAATTAACGCTGCCAAAGGATTTTGTTCCCGGCAAGCCCATGCGCCTGAAAGGTTTAGGGAAGAAAATCGGCAAGTGGCAGGGTGATTTATATTTAAAACTTCAATCAAAGTAGGGAAGAGTATGAATATTCTTATTTTTGGACCAAACGGCAGTGGCAAAGGTACGCAGGGTGACCTTATTATGGAAAAATATGGCGTTGCGCATATTGAATCCGGGGCAGTGTTCCGTCAGCATATTGGTCAGGGTACTGAACTTGGCAAAAAAGCAAAAGAATATATTGACAAAGGGGAACTTGTTCCTGATGAAATCACTATTCCTATGATTTTGAATATTTTGAAAGAAAAAGGCAATAATGGCTGGCTCCTGGACGGCTTCCCCCGCAATATGGAACAAGCCCGCAAATTGAAAGAAGCTCTTGATAAGGAAGGCATGGCTCTTGATTATGTTGTTGAAATTGTGCTTGCCCGTGATACTGCCCGCAACCGTATTATGGGACGCAGACTTTGCAAAAACAACAATAATCACCCCAATAATATTTATATTGATGCGATTAAGCCAAACGGCGATGTCTGCCGTGTCTGCGGCGGTGCACTTTCTGCCCGTGCTGACGACCAAAACGAAGACGCTATCAATAAACGCCATGACATCTATTATAATAAAGACAACGGTACGCTGGCAGCCGCCTATTATTTCAAAGATGTTGCTGCAAAAAGCGGCGGCAAGACCGTGTATATTGAACTTGACGGCAGCGGCACCATTAACAGCATTAAAGAAACATTGCTTTCACAGCTCAAATAATAAAAAGCCCTTTCGAGGGCTTTTTTCTTATATCTTTTTCAGGAGAATGATATGAAAAATCTTGCGAAAAATTCTGCGCTGCTCATTATTGATATGCAAAATGATTTTGTGCTGACAGAAAAAACAGCGGTCAAAGGGGCAAAGGCGACCATATCAGCTATAAAACATGCCATGGACATTTGCCGTGAAAAGAATATTCCTGTTTTTCATATTATCCGTGCCTATGATGCAAACGGGGATAATGCAGAGATTTTTCGTAAAGAGCTTTTTCAAAAGGGGCAGGGCTTTTGCATAGCAGGAACTAAAGGGGCAGAAATTGTAGAAGAATTGACGCCCCGCGAAGAGGATTATGTCCTTGTTAAGCCCCGTTTCAGTGCGTTTTTTGGGACAAAATTAAAAGAACTTCTGCGGGAAAAACGAATTAATCATGTCCTTGTTGCGGGAACTCAGTATCCGAATTGTGTTCGGGCAACAGCTGTGGACGGGCTTTGCCATGATTTTTATGTGACAGTGCTGACAGACTGCTGTTCTGCCCAAACACGGGAAATTGCCGAAGCAAATTGCCGTGATTTGCAAAATATGGGCATTGCCTGTGTTGATTTTACTTCTTTGGAGTTGTGATAAGAAATTTGACAACGTAAAATTATTTTTTGAAAAAATTGTATTTTTCGGCTCACTATAAAGAGAAAATCTTGCAAAAAATAATGAGTTAGTGTATAGCTTTTTGCATGAGCTCAAAACGTGTACTATTTCTGACTCCGGCATCAACTGTCACTCGGATTTTTCCACAATTGCGAAGTGCGGATATTGAAGCTTCTTTGGCGGAAAACGCTAAAGGAGCGTCTGCTTTTATTGAGTCTTCTTTTCCCCAATATATAATCAGCCGTCCAAGTCTGCCTTCTTATAAGGTGGAAGAACTGTTTGAAGAAGCAAAGAATGCTGATTTCTATCCTCGAATTATTGTTTTAGCAGAAAAAGGTACACCCGATGAAGCACGCTATTTCATGGAACTAGGTGCTTTTGATTATTGGACGGATCCCCTTGTGGTGGAAAAAATTCTGGCATTGCCCGAAAATAGAAATGCGGTGTCTCCCAAACAGCAAAATGAAGTAAAAACCATTGCTCCCAAAATTGTAGGCAGCAGTCTTGCCATGCGCAGAGTTTTGGCTCTTGCCAAACAGGTCGCACCTTCAAAAGCAACAGTTCTTATCAATGGCGAATCCGGTACGGGTAAGGAAATGTTTTCCAAAAACGTGCACGCATGGAGCGACAGGGCAAAAGGGCCTTTTATTGCCATAAACTGTGCGGCACTTCCGGAACATTTGCTGGAAAGTGAACTTTTCGGGCATGAAAAAGGCAGTTTTACCGGCGCTATTGGGCGTAAAATCGGGAAATTTGAATTGGCAAGCGGGGGAACCCTGCTCCTTGACGAAATTTCGGAAATGGAACTCGGCTTGCAGGCAAAATTGCTGCGTGCCTTGCAAGAGGGGGAAATTGACCGTGTGGGCGGAACAGAAACCGTTAAAGTCGATGTTCGGGTTATTGCCACCACCAACAGGAATCTGGAAGATTGGGTCAAAGAGGGAAAATTCCGTCAGGACTTGTATTTTCGTTTAAATGTTATTCCGCTTCGTTTGCCGGCACTTCGTGAACGGGGTGACGATATTATTGAACTCGCAAATTTCTTCCTTGACATGTACACCAAAGAATATGCTTTGCCGCAGGCAAAATTTTCACAGGAAGCGATTATCTGGCTGAAAAATTATGCATGGCCCGGCAATGTGCGTGAACTGCAAAATCTTATGGAACGTGCGGTTCTTCTTGCTGTGGGTAAGGATATTGTGCCTGCTCATTTCCTGCTTGACCCTGATAATTGGCCCTTATTTGAAGAAGACGAAAGTCAGGCAGAACAAATTTCAGCTCAACCGGCTGAAAACGTTTCAGAACAGGGATCTTTATCAGAAACAGAAGAAAAAGCTTCTGAAAAAAATTCTGTGCCGGTGCAGACAGCAACAGCCAATTCCGTGGATTTTTCCGGCGGACTTATGCCTTTGCATGAAGTGGAACGGCTCATGATTAAAAAAGGCTTGGAAGTCACGCAGGGAAACAGAACGCAGGCGGCGGAACTTCTGGGTATTTCGGTAAGAACCCTGCGCAATAAATTAAATGAATATAAAAGTATGGGACTTGAAATAGAATAGTCTTATATAATAAGGATATACTGTGAATATTGCTGAAAAAATCATAAAAGCTCACCTTGTGAGCGGGACAATGGAAGCAGGCTCTGAAATTGGCTTGCGTGTTGACCAAACGCTGACTCAGGACGCAACAGGAACTATGGCATGGCTGCAATTTGAAGCCCTTGGCCGTGACAGCGTACAGACCGAACTTTCTGTTTCTTATGTTGACCATAATACGCTGCAAATGGGGTTCCGAAATCCTGATGACCACCAATTTTTAAGAACAGTTGCCGACCGTTACGGGGCTGTCTTTTCTCCTGCCGGAACAGGTATTTGTCACCAGCTCCATTTGGAAAATTTTGCAAAACCGGGTAAAATTTTAATTGGTTCTGACAGTCATACGCCTACAGCCGGCGGTATTGGCTGTTTGTCCATGGGGGCAGGCGGTCTGTCTGTTGCCCTTGCCATGGCAGGTGAACCGTATGCCATTTCCATGCCGCAGATTGTGGAAGTGCGTTTGTCAGGGGCATTGCAGGGATTTGCGCAGGCAAAGGATATTATTTTGGAATTGCTGCGCAGACTTGGTACCCAAGGCGGCGTTGGAAAGATTTTTGAATACACAGGGGACGGCGTTGCAAGTTTGAGCGTTCCGGAACGCGCTACCATAACCAATATGGGCGCAGAACTCGGAGCAACAGCATCTATTTTCCCGTCAGACAACAGAACAAAAGAATTTTTGAGCAAAATGGGCAGAGAAGGCGATTGGGTATTTCTTGCGCCTGATACCAACGCAAGCTATGACGGCTGCGTGGAAATTAATTTATCAGAACTTGTTCCGTTGGCGGCAAGACCGCATATGCCTGATAATGTTGTGCCTGTCAGTGAGCTTGCCGGACTCAAAGTTGATCAGGTTGCCATGGGTTCCTGTACCAACTCTTCCTATGCTGATTTGAAGCAGGTTGCTGATATTATGAAAGGAAAATTTGTTTCTCCCCATACAGATACCTGCATGGCATGCGGCTCAAAGCAAGTGCTGACCATGCTTATGGAAAATGGAGACATGACAGGTTTGCTTGACAGCGGCGTGCGTCTTTTGGAATGTGCCTGCGGTCCTTGTATCGGCATGGGCTCTTCTCCCAAGAGTGCCGGTGTTTCTGTGCGGACATTTAACCGTAATTTTGAAGGCAGAAGCGGCACTAAGGACGCACAGGTTTATTTAGTCAGCCCTGTAACCGCTGCCTGCTGTGCAATTAACGGGGAATTTACTGACCCGAAAACATGGGGTACGGCACCGCAAAAACCGGAATTTCCGGAGCATATTCCATCCATTCGTCATCATTTCCATTATCCTTTGCAGGACGAAGCAGAACGCAGAAAAATTGAAGTTGTGCGCGGTCCCAATATTGTTGCATTGGAAAGTTTTGAGCCTCTTCGCGGAGAATTGGCGGGCGAAGTAGTGCTGAAAGTGGGTGACGGTATTACTACAGACCATATTATGCCTGCGGGGGCTGAAATTACAGCTTTGCGCTCCAATATTCCTGCCATTTCCGAATATGTTTTTTCCCGTGTTGATGAAGGATTTGTGCAAAGAGCAAAAAATGTGCGCGACAGCGGAAAATGCGGTTTTATAGTAGCTGGAAAAAATTACGGACAAGGCTCAAGCCGTGAGCATGCAGCTTTAGCGCCCAGACATTTGGGAATACGCGCAGTTATGGCTCTGTCATTTGCCCGTATTCACAGAGCAAATTTGGTAAACTTTGGAATTTTGCCTCTCTTTTTTGAAGATGAAAAAGATTATGAACGGCTTCAGCTTGGGGCAAAAATTCTCGCAAAAACAATGGAACTGGAAAATAATAATCGCTTTGCGGTTGAAGTTGAAGGACTTGGAAAAATCTATTTCAAACACGATTTGTCCAAACAGGAATTTCAGCTCGTACGCGCAGGCGGTTTATTGAATTTTGTAAAAAACAGATAATTAAATAAAGAGGTTACAATGCTTGACGGTATTCGTTCAGGAGCTCATTCATTAGGCATTAAAGTTGCGTTTGGGCTTATTATTCTTGTTTTTATTTTTTGGGGGATTGGCAGCAATACTTCCCGTTCCGGCGTGGTGGCAAAAGTCAATAATGAGCCTATCACTGTCAATGAATTTCAACAGACGTATAACCAAATCGCCAATGAAATTAAAAGCGTTATTCCTGACCTTACAGAAGAACAAATGCAAAAACTTGGTTTAGAAAACAGAACACTGCAAAATCTTGTTATCCGCAAATTGTTTTTGTCTGAATCTAAACGTCTTGGCATTGATGTCAGTGTGGCAGAACTTCGCGGCGCGCTCATGAATATCCCCTTTTTCTTTGATGATAAAGGAAAATTCAGTTCAGAAGTGTACGAACAGCGGTTAAAAGCTATTGGACAAACACCTGCTGTTTTTGAAAATAATTTGCGTTTAGACCTGCTTCCTCAAAAATTCCAGGAAGTTGTGACTGCCGGTATTTTAGGTGATAAAAATATTGCACAAAAAATGTTTGCTTTCCAAACAGAACAGCGCTCCATGGATTATGTGCTTTTCCCGTTTGATACTGATGCACAAAGCGTTTCTGATGACGAAGCAAAAGCTTTATATGAAGAAAGAAAAGAACTTTTTGCTGTTCCTGCACAGGTTTCTTTGGAATTCATTAATTTTACGCCTGCAAAAATGGCTGATGAAAGCTCTGTGACAGAAGAAGAAATTTCAGCGTATTATGAAAATAACAAGGCAAAATTCAGCGAAGAAGAACAGGTAAAGGCTCGTCATATTCTGGTTATGGTGGACGCCAATGCTCCACAGGCGGACAGTGACAAGGCTTTGGCACAAATTCAGGAAATTGCCGGCAAAATTCATAGCGTTGAAGACTTTGCAGCCATGGCAAAAGAATATGGACAAGACGGCACGAAAGAAAACGGCGGAGATTTAGGCTGGTTCAGCAAAGGGCAAATGGTTAAAGAATTTGCCGATGCTGCCTTTACTTTGCCTGAAAATACCTTGTCAGAACCTGTCCGTACGCAATTTGGCTATCACTTGATTTGGGTTGACGATAAAAAAGAAGCAAAACAGCTGCCGTTTGCAGAAGTAAAAGACCAAATAAAACACGATATTGCTGTTGAAAAAGTCAACACCAATCTTGTGCAGACCGTGGATAATTCCATTGCGTCCATTATGGCAAACGGCAATATGGAAGATGAAGCAAAGAAACATCATTTGAGCGTAACAAAAACAGGTTTTGTTGATGTGGCTTCTCTGGCTGAAACATACAATTTAAGACAAAGTGATGTGGATGCGCTGCTTGCCATGGAAAACGGCAATGTTTGGGACAGTGCCATTTCTTTGAACGGCGATTTGAGTGTTGTCAAATTGGTTGAAAAGAAAGCAAGTTCTATAAAATCCTTTGATGAAGTAAAAGATGAAATTATTTCAGAACTCAAACTGCAAAAAGCAAGAGAAAGCGCAAAAGCAAAAGCTGCGGAAGCTGTTTCTGGTTTTGAAAAAGAAACTCCTGCCAATATGAAAACAAGAGCGTTCTTTGGCCGTTACGGACAAGTGGAAAATTTAGGTCCGCTGCCGGAACTTGCAAAAGAGATTTTTGCCGGTGATACCAAAACATGGCTTAAAAATGCATACATTGCAGATGACGGTGCCATTGCTGCACGTCTTAATACCATTAAGAAAGCAGAACAAAGTGATTTTGATGCCATTGCTGATGATATCGCTCTCAATATGCAGGATGCACAAAGAAATATGTTATTTCAGGCTTATATTTTAATGCTGAATCAGGAAGCTAAAGTAGAAATACTTATGCCCGATATTTTTAACAAGAAATAACAGTTAAAATAACAGGATATTACGCTTTGAGGAATGATACTTGACAGTATTGACAAGCAAGGCTAATGTATAGAAAACTTGAGTTTCGGCTCAAGTAAACAGAGGAGGTTGCTATGAAAAAGATTCTTATGTTATCATTAAGCATTCTTGTGGCTGTTGCTCTTGCCATGCCAGCTATTGCAGCTCGTCCTGCGGCTCCTGAAGGTCCAATGAAAATGGCTCTTACAGCTAAGCCAGTTACATTTAATCATAATACCCATGCTTCTGTTGATTGCGGTGTTTGTCACCATGCAGTAAACGGAGAAGAAAATTATGGTAAATGCGGCAATGCAGGTTGTCATGATGCTTTAGGTGCTAAGGAAAAAGGCGTAAACAGCTATTATCGTATCGCTCACGATAAGAAACTGGAAAACAGCTGTATCAGCTGCCATACCAGAGCAGCAGGCCAAGATAAGGATAAGAAGAAGGCTCTTACAGGTTGTAAGGGATCTGCTTGCCATCCTTAATAGTTGTTTCCTACTCACCTCCCTGTGGGGGTGGGTAGGTCTTTCTATTTTATTATGATGTTGTGATGTGAGGAATTATGGACAATAACGAAACAAACTCTGTTGAAGAAATTATTGATTTAACTGATGTTGTTAGTGTAGGAAATACGGGAGATAATGCAGAAGCTCCGCGTATGGAAGACGATGTTCTTGATTCCCTTGTCAGTGATTTTGAAAAGAATATTGGCGCTGTTTCCGTACCTGTCAAAAATGCAGAAAACGCAGAACATGAAGAAAGCGACGAACCTCTTGATTTAGGCAAATTGGACAGTCTTATTAATTCCTATAATCTTGATTTTGATGCAGATGAAAACAGTGAAGAAAACAAAGTAGATAATGGAATGGAAGTTGCTTTTGTTGAGGATGAGCACAGTCCCAATATACAAGCGCATTTTGACGAAGAAAATACTTTTAATCCTCATGCACAGGGAAATATGCCTGATGCACATGATATTGACGATAATGATATTCCGTCTTTTGAAGATATTGATTTGCCCTCTCTGGAAGAAGAACAAGATATTGATTTGCTGACTAAAGATATTATTGACGGAACAAATACCGAAAAAAATGCAGACAGTTCTGAAAATATAAATATGGATGATTTTCGAGCGGACGAAGATAATCCTTTTTCTGCTGTTTTGAATGAACAATTAGGACAACAACAGGGCAGCAGTCCAAAACAACAGCCCAAACCTGCGCCTGCTAAGGCTGCACCTCAAAATATGCAGGGTGCACCTGAAATATCACAAGAATTTGAAGACGATAATTTAAAAAGTGATATGGCAGAAGAACCGGCAGAAGAAATTAATGAAGATGTTTTCAATGATATTTTAACGGAATTATCCCTTGAACATGAAACAGATGAAGAAGTTGTGCCTTTTGCCAAGGAAGCTCCTTCAGATGCAAAACCTATTCATTTAAAAGGTGATGTAAGTTTTATTGAAGCCGGCGGCAAGGAAAAGAGCGAAGACATACATTTAGTGCAGTCAGCGTCAAAAGTGCTTGCTTCCGATGAAGCCTATTTAGAAAAATTTTCCGGAGAAAAGGACGATTCTGTAGGGGCAAAGATTAAAAATATCTCCACAAAAATGTTTTCATTGGAACAGCGTTTAATTGCTGCTGATTCTAAAGTGCAGGATTCAATGCTGGAATTGAATTATCGCATAAATGGGCTTGAAACAAAACTGAATGAAGCTCTGGAAGCGATAAAGACTGAAATTTTAGCCATAAAATCAGAAAATACAGGTGCACTTGCAGACGAAAAGACTGCACAGGGAAATTCTGAAGGTTCTGCTGATTTGGCTGATAAAATTCAAGCTTTGGAAAAACGTGTTGCAACTCTTGATGATATTTTCTCAGAACAAAAAATGCTCAATGATGAATTGTCCGGAAATTTGGACAGCCTTATGCAGAATATGGGTGCTTCCGGTCAAAATACAGGATTTGAAGAAAAAATTGCTTTGCTTGAAGGACAGCTTGCAGAAGCGCAGGCAAAAATTGCAGGTCTGGAAGAAAATCTTGAAAAGGCTGCCAGCCTTGCGGCGGCAAAAGTTCTGCGTGAAGAAATTATTCCTTTGCTTGGCGGACAATAATTTCTGTGCATATAAGCTTTATATAGTATTTTAAATAAAAAACGGGTGAGAACTTCACTCGTTTTTTTTGTACTTATAGAGAGCAATTCCTATAAATCCTGAGAATTGTTTTATACTATTATTAATAGGGGGCAGTATAATTTCCGGCCTGTCTGCACTAAACGTCTGACAATTACTGCCGATATAGATAATAAAGCGAGACTTGTTTTTTGTTAACAGTATAAGTATAATACAACAAAATAAACCAGCTAATAACAGCGAGACACTAAATTATGAGTAATATCACCCAAAAAAGCAGTACGCCCGACATCCCGCTCATTGTTTTCAAGGTAGGGCAGATGACTTGTGCGGTTGACGGTGCGAGCGTTATATCTATTCAAAGAATGGAAGAATTTACACTGACACCGCATTCACCGGATGAAATATTCGGTTCCATCAATTTCCGCAATAAAGTAATACCTATATTGGACTTGCGCACCATATTTGGTTTACCGACCAGAATGAAAGAATACAGTGATTTTATCAAAATGCTGGATCAAAGAAAACAAGATCATATCAACTGGGTCAATACGCTGAAAGAATCTGTTAAAAACAATACGCATTTTCCTCTTGCTACCAATCCTCATCAGTGTGCTTTTGGTAAATGGTATGATAAATATGATAACCCAAACAAAAAGATAATGTTTCATCTGGAAAGAATCAGGGATCCGCACAATAAATTGCACTATGCAGCTCTTGATGTTGCCAAGATTCAGGAAAAAGACTGTTCTGAGGATGAAAAAAAAGCACAAATCCAGGAGATTCTTCGTCAGGTAGAGAATGAATATATGGCTACTGTTGTAGGTTTACTTGATTCTGCCAAGACAATATTCAAAGATATATATCAGACTATGCTCATCGTACTTGAAGATAAAGAGCAGATAGCTGTTGCCGTAGATGAAGTTGTTGCGGTGACAAACCTTGAAGAAGTGACAGTGGAAAAACAAAGCTTGATGTGCGGCTCCATGGTCCAGCGGTTTCTGAAAGGAAAAAGCGACGATGACATCATTTATCATTTGAGTCATGATGCATTATTCAAAAAAATTATGAATAAAACAGAAGAGTAAAAAAACTGCCGGAGTTCGCTGAAAAAGTCTGTAACTCTGTATGACATTGTAAACCGGAGTGGTTCCGCATCGCAGTATGAATTTTTATTTTTCTTGAGAGGAATTATTATCTCTGCTGTTGCTGCTTTAGTCGTTGTGACGCAGGAAACTACGACTAGAGCGTTTCCGGTAAATCTTGAGAATTTTGCAGGGGAAAACTTTAGCTCTGCTGTCCATTTCTGTAAGCCTCGTAAACTCGGCATAACAGAAACGGCTTCGCCGCCATTCCGGTGGCTATAAAAGTTTCTTCCCCTGCACCCCTTTACAAAACTTTTTAAAATAAATTTCCCCAAGAACATCAAGAAACCACATAATAAACAAAACCGTTATAGACAACGTCTATAACGGTTTTGC
>CAOMFZ010000023.1 GCA_948482415.1 uncultured Mailhella sp. | reverse complement strand
AAAAGCTCACTCCTGCCGGTATTATTTATTTACGGAAGCTGTCCAGGTAAGCATACAGTGCCGGTGAGCCGCCGGTATGCAGGAAGAGAATGTTGGCACCTTCCTTGAAATATCCTTTTCTGACGAGGTCAATAAGACCGGACATTGCTTTGCCGGAATATACAGGGTCAAGCAAAATGCCTTCGGTCTGTGCAAGAAGTTTTACGGCTTCAACCATGGCGTCAGTGGGGAGAGAATAACCGGGACCGACATAATCATCAAAGGCAACAACTTTTTCAGCAGGAACGCGTTGTTCCACGCCAATAAGTTCGAGAGCCTGATTTGCCAGTTTATGCACTGCTTCCTGCTGTACTGCTTTTGGACGGTTGACGCCGATGCCGGTTACGGGGATATTGATATTATTGCCGATCATACCTGCAATAATACCGGCATGGGTACCAGCTGAACCGCTTGGAACTACCATGTGGTCAAAGTTTAAGCCTTTTTCAAACATTTGATGCATGATTTCTTCCATGCAGCTGACATAGCCAAGGGCGCCAAGCGCATTGGAAGCTCCGCCGGGAACAATATAAGGTTTCTTGCCTGCTGCTCTTAATTTTTCAGCAACCTTTTCCATTTCGCCCATCATATTGGAACCGCCGGGAACAACAGTAATGCTTTTTACGCCAAGGAGCTGGAAAAGGAAGTTATTGCCTGAGGCTTCCGGATTATAGCTGTTTTTTACACGTTCTTCAAGAACGAGATGGCAGTCAAGCCCTTCTTTCACAGACCATGCCAAAGTCAAACGGCAGTGGTTTGATTGCACAGCACCGCAGGTGATAATGGTATCACAGCCTTTTGCAAGGGCATCAGCAATACAGAAATCAAGTTTACGGGTTTTATTGCCGCCGGCTGTGCCTGGCAGAAGGTCGTCACGTTTGATATAAACATTTACTTTATTGCCAAGAGCTTTAGAAAAGTTTGGTAAAAATTCGATGGGAGTAGCTTCCTGAACATACCCGCGGCGTGGGAATTGCGCTAAATTCATATGAAATCTCCTTAATTCTTATAGTGCGACAACTATTTCAATTTCAACCAAAGCGTTTAATGGCAGCTGGTGAACAGCAACGCAGGAGCGTGCAGGAAAATCCTTATTGAAAACAGTTGAATATACTGCATTTACATCTTGGAAATCATCCATTTTTGTAATAAATACAGTTGTTTTTATAACATTTTCAACACAGGCTCCAGCTTCTTCCAAAATAGCTTTAATATTTTTTAAAGCTTGTTTTGCCTGAGCCTTTACGCCGCCTTCAGCAAGTTTTCCGGTTTCAGGATTAATCCCTAACTGCCCGGAAAAGAATACCAAATTACCGAATTGAACAGCTTGTGAATAAGGACCTATTGCTTTAGGAGCTTTGTCACTTGCAATGATTTTTTTCATAGCAACCTCATACAATATTAATGTCGACATTTTATAAATACTCTTTTTGAACTCTGCTGTCAAGCATTTTCTGTATTAATTTTACATAGTAAGGCATATAATTCTTGACAGAAACTCAAATAATAGACTAGAATTCAACAACTTAAAATGAAGGTGTAAAATGGATTTTAAAAAGCAAACATATGCTATCCAAGTTAGTCAATTTATTAGAAAAATGATACAACAAGGAAAATTAAAACCTGGCGACCCTGTCAAAGAAAATGATTTGGCTTCATTTCTTAATATCAGCCGTGCACCAATTCGTGAAGCTTTACAGATTCTTACGCAAGACGGTCTTATTGTTTCAGAACCGCAAAAAGGAAAAACTATTCGCATTTTATCCCCCAAAGAAATTATTGACGGGTATGCCCTGACGGCTATTTTAGAAAGTGAGGGCATTGTTATGTCCCTCAAAGACTGGACAGAAGATGACAATAAAGACTTGCTGAACGTCCTCAAAAAGATGGAAAATAAAAGTAAAGAAGCCGCAGATATTACAGAACTTTCTGAACTTGATGAGCTTTTGCACAACATGCTTTTATCCCATTGCACCAACAACCAGCTTGTTGAAAATGCACGGCGTTTTTCTTCCAATATTTCAAAATACTTATGCCGCGATTATTGGAAAAAAACCTTTAATCCCGCTTTTTTTTATTCCAGACACAAAATAGTTGTTGATGCATTTTTTACAAAAGATCCCGAAATAATCAGAAAATCAATTTTTGCCCATTACAATGATCTGGCGGTTGCGATTTCAAAATTAGTGGAAAAAAATCAGGCACAATAAAAGAACAGGCGCAAGCCTGTTTTTTTTATTGACTTCATTTCAATAAATTTTCTCCAGAGCGTTTGCGGAAATAATTGCAATTTATTTTCTTGTGGGAAGAAACTTTTATAGCCACCGGAATGGCGGCGAAGCCGTTTCTGTTATGTCGGGTTTACAAGACTTGCGGCAGCTGTTAACGAGCTTGCGAGTTTTACAGATGGCGACAGCAGAGATACAAAAATGGACAGCAGAGCTAAAGTTTTTCCCCTGAAAAGTAAAAATTTCAATGCCGGCTTAATTTTTATTGCAATATTGCGCATCTCTCTTTATAAATATTTCAGAAAAATTATTCACAAAACATATCTAAAAAAACATGAACAAATTTCAAAACATATTCAAACCGGACGCAAAATACAAGCCCTTTTTCCTTTCCATGCTTATTTTTGGCATAGCCTGCGGACTCTACAAAGGCATACTCGATAACTATCTGGCGGAAATTGTCGCCATGTCAGAATTTGACAAAGGCGTATCAGAATTTTTCCGCGAACTGCCGGGTCTTATGTTTATTTTTATTCTCGCTGCCCTCTATATGTTTTCTGCTGAAAAAATCTATAAAATTGGCGCTGTTATCATGCTTATAGGCATGTGCATGCACGCTGTTGTGCCTCCGTCACTGGTTTTGGTTATTCTTGCCATGTTTGTTTTTTCTCTTGGAGAACACATGCTTATTGGTATGAGAAACACGCTTTGTCTGGAATATGCAAAAAAAGATCATGGCGGCGAGGCATTGGGACTACAGAATTCTACCTATCAAATTGGCAACCTTGCGGGCTTTGCTGTTGTTATTGTAGTCTTTTCCATTTTTGCCAGTACTGGGCAATTATTCTGCGCTGTTTTCTGGGGAACGGCTGCTGTTATGCTTTTAGGCGTTGTATCTTCAATGCAGATGACAGGACACAGTGCAACTGACGAAACAAAGCGTCGATTTTATTTTCGAAAGAAATACAATAAATTTTATATGTTAGAAGTATTTTATGGAGCAAGAAAACAAATATTCCTCACCTTTGGACCTTACGTTTTAGTTCTCTTTTATAATGCAAATGCAATGGTTATGAGTTTATTGTTTGCAGTATCCGCTGTTTGCTGTTTTTTTGCGTCACCTGTGGTGGGAAAAATTATTGACCGCATTGGCTATAAAACCGTAATGATTGCGGACACGTTAATTTTGGTGATTGTTTGCTTTTTCTATGGCTTTGCACACCATATTTTCTCCATGGAGACTGCCTTCATTATCTGCTGTATCAACTACATCTTAGACTCTGTGATATCCCTGGCTTCCATGGCTACTGCTGTATATGTGCAGGATTTATCGGAAAATTCGGACGAAGTACGGGCAACGCTTTCCACAGGTCTTTCTGTTAATCACCTGATTAGTGTACTCATTGCACTTTTTGGCGGCTGGGTATGGAAAGTTCTCGGCATAGAAACCTTGTTCATTTTGTCTGCACTTTTGGGACTTGCCAACAGTGCCTATGCAGCAACAATTAAGGTCAAAAAATAAAGTCTCCGGAATATTTCCGGTAAATCTTGAAAATTTAACGGAAATGCTTTAGTTTGCGCCGCAAACCTTTTCCACCGGCAGAACTTTGATATTATGATTTTTCAGAGCTTCAAGAGCAGTTTCCGTTCTGTCCAGACGGAAAATAAGCGTTGCATTTTCGCTGTTTTTTTGCACAAAGGCATACATATATTCCACATTGACGCCTGTGCCTTCAAAAACTTCCAAAATAGCCTGCAAGCCGCCCGGATGGTCACCCACTTCCACCGCAACGACACCGGTTTTGCCAATAGTAAAGCCTTTTTCTTTGAGAACGCTTTGTGCTTTTTCAATATCGTCAACAATAAGACGCAAAATCCCAAAATCAGATGTATCAGCAAGTGATAACGCCCGAATATTTACTTTTGCTTCAGCAAGGGTCTTGGTCACTTCCATTAAGCGACCGGCTTTATTTTCAAGAAATACAGAAATTTGTTCAACTATTTGCATAATTAGCCTTCTTTATTTTCATTTTTTGTTTCTTTATTGGGGGTAATATCAATTTCATCAGGCTCAGAAACACCTTGTTTAAAATTACGGATAGCCTTGCCAAGTCCGCTTCCTAATGCCGGAAGACGTTTTGCGCCAAAAATAATAAGAATCAGGATAAAAATAATCAAAAGTTCCTGTGTACCAATTCCAAACATACGAACCTCCATACAAGGCATTTTTTCTATGTATAGCTTTCTATCCTGCTTTGGTCAAGTTTTGAAATACATAAATAAAACAAGGTGCGGCAGAAGAAATGCCGCCCGATTTATTCAAATTATTTTAAATATGCCAAACGCTGCTGTCTTTTTTCTTCTTTATACACAGCAAGCATTTTTTCAAATTCTTCCTGTCCGACCAAAGGAACTATGGAAGATAAAAAAACTTCATCAATAGGCAGGAAAGCTTCAAAGGCTTTCGCTTCTGCGGTTTCTCCCTCATTTTGCAGGCGAAGAACCTCTGTGAGGACGCACTGTCCTAAAAATTCCATTTCCCAGCTCATGTCCTTTGCTTCTTCTTCCATGATTTTTTTTGCTAAATCAAGGCGTTCTTCTTTTGTCATCAGAACCTCATACTGCTGCGGCGAATTTCCATCGCTTCATTTATTTTTCCCTGCATTTCAAGGGCTCTTGCCAATTCCGCCCATGCCGCACGTCTGAAAGGCAAAAGTGTAATGCTTTGCCGTGCAAGCATTTCAGCCAGCTGCGCATCTTCATGGCTGTCCAGATACAAACCGGCTAAAAGCTGCAAACTGACCGCGTCCTCACTATTTTTATGCAATGCCTTTTGCAGGTATTCACGGGCTTTTTCCAAATCCCCCTCCTGCATAAACAGCTTGGCAAGACAGCGGTAGGGCACGGAACTTTCAGGAGCAGCCTGCATGGCAAGCGCATATTGTTCCCGCGCGGCTTCAAAATCTTTTTCCTTTTCCGCAATTTCGCCCAAGCGTATCCGCGCAAAAAGATGCTCTGGCTTTATGGCAAGGCTGGCTAAGAAAAATTCCTTTGCCGTCTTTTTATCTTCCAGGGCAAGACAGGTTGTGCCAAGGTTATAACAGGTTGTAAAATCTTTATTATTTTTGCTGTAGGCAATTTCAAAAGCATTTTTCGCTTCTGCATGCCGCCCCAAATCCGCAAAGCAAACTCCTAAGGAATTCCAGGCTAAAATATTGTCAGAATCTGCCAAAAGGGACATGCGGTATTCCTCAACAGCGCCGAACGTATCGCCTAAACTGAACTTTTTGTCCGCACTGATATTGATTGCAAGACTGTCCAAAATGCCAATGTGCGGTTCCGGCAGAAGCAGGGCATAATTAAGTGCCTTGCGCACTCCCTCCCACATTTCCGCAGGGCTGTAATTCAAATACGGATAGGAGCATAAGCCGATAGCACCGCGCACATTAAATTTCTTTTGGATATAGTGCAGGGCGTCCTTATACAAAGCCTGCAAAGCCTCTGCCTGCACATTTTTATGATACACCAAAATACTGTTAAAACTCAGAGAGCCGAATTTCGGCACATCAGCATACACATTTTTTTTCAAGCCATGCTTTTGCAAATAAACAGCCAGCGCCTGCACAACGCTTTTCATCAGGCTTTCATGCTCTTTGTTCCGCGTTTCTTCCGCCATTTCATTCCACTGCAAAAACATGAGCGCCAAACTGAAAACAGGGTTCTGCTCTCCGGCAATATCGTCATTGACCTCCCCCACAAAATCACTGTAGGCATAACAGCGTGTTTTTTTATCAATGTCCACGGTGGCAAAGGAACGCTCGGCAATATAAAAAAGCCTGTCCCCCACATTGATATTAAGAGTGGGATCTTCCAGCAAAAGCACTTCTGCCTCAGCATAGTCTTTATACACTTTACGCAAAATAATTTCACCCCTGCGCGTTTCCGGATTTTCGCCCACACTGAAGCACATGCCCTCATAGGCGCCGCTTTCGCGTCCTAAATCCACCCGGATTTGCGCATAGGGAAGTATGGCAGTTACAGAACCGCCATGTAAAATAATTTGCCGATAGGCGAGACTTTGCATGCCCGCAAGAGCGGTTTGTTTTTCTTTTGCCTCCTGCAAACGCTTTGCCGTGATTCTTGCCTTATGCACCAAAAGGTGCGGGACTTCCTCCACTGCTCTGGAATCGGCAGAACCGTCCCAGTCCTGCGGAAAAAGCGCATAGCCGGCACAAAAAGACAGTTTCGCATTTTTTTCTTTTAAATAAGGACGCTTATAGGTATCAAAAGGTACATATTCCTCAATGGACAGGCAGTCATGAGCAAGATTATCCATCATTTTTCGGCTTGCTCCCGGAAACAAAACAGCAAAATTATCTTCATCAAGAAGTGTGCAGTAGGCATCACCGGGTATACTTGCCCGTATTTTTTCTGCCAGCACCGGATAATATTCTTCTGCCGCATGATAGCCCAGCACAGACCTCACTTGATTTAAGCCAACAACAGGCAAAACCATAAGCCCTATGGTACTTTGACGGGTAAAAGCAGAAAATTCCTGCTCACTGCCTGAAAAATCCGCTGAAGAAAAATTGGTCACGCTGGTAAGCGAAAATTCATCTTCCTGCTTCTGCATATCGTGCTGCATGGTACTTTGAAAATAGGCATGAATACTCTGCACATCTTTTTTCAATTTTTCCATGAACACGCGCGGACGCAGAAGCCCGCTTTTTTCGTCCAGCCGTTCTTTTTTATATAAATGGATTTTTTCAAGACAAAGTCTGATAACAGAGGGCAAATGGACAAAAGCCTTTTCACTCTCTTTCATATCCCCGGCTTTGACATTTTTGAGCAGCAAAATCCCCAGCAAAAAATCATTAAAACGAAGAGGCAAAAGAAGCTTTTTTTCTTCGGCAATATATTCATAATTTTTGAGCTCATCAGCCACGGGAAAATACAGGGCATGGCTGTCAAACTCGATAAAGGAGCGCAAATCACGACAAAGCCTGTCTTCATATATGAGCAAATCCCGCCGTGTCAGCTGAGCACGGGTTTTCGGAAAAAGGATTTCTTCTTTTATTTTAGACATAATAACCTCTTATAAGGAGCGTAAATATAAGACAAAAGGAACAAGAAAAGGAACTGCCAGCGTCAAAACCACTCCTGTAAAAATTGCAATGATAGCATAACGCTCTCCGCAAAATTTTGCAATAATGGGCAGAGAACTGTCATTTGAGGTTGCCCCGCCTGCAAACAGAGGGCCCAGCAAACCGAAAAAACGCAGCATAACAGGCGTAAACACAAGGCATGCCACTTCCCGCATAATATTGGACAGAAGCGCCACGGAACCAAGGGCAGGGCTTACTTCCTGTGAAATAATGGTGGAGGATAAACTATAATAGCCAAGCCCAACGCCCACAGCAACCGCATCAAGCAAAGCAAGACCCGGCACAAGCAAACTCGCCAGCATGGAGCCTAAAACCGTTCCTGCCACTGTGGCAATGGGAATAATCAAAATAGTTCCTTTCATTTCCTGAATAATTTTAAAGGCATGCAAATCAAACCCCACACTCATGCCCGCTAAAAAAAGCAGAATATAAAGGGTCCACAAGGCATAAAAACCGTTGCTTATTTCCGCAGGAAGCACATGCAGATATCCCAAACATATCCCGCTCAAAAAAAAGCAGAGCACAATACAGGAACTTTTAATCGCCGTCCATTTGCTGACGGCAATTTCGCTGTCATTTTTACTGCTCACACTGTGATTTTGCCCATTAAGCGCTTCCTGATACCAGCACTTCGCCACGATATACGCAAAAATGAGTGAACCAAGCACCGCAAAAAACGTAATGCAAAATGCCTGCAAGCCCAAATTTTTGATTTCCGCCATGAGATTTTTATCAACGCCCAGGCCAATGCCTAATAAAAACAATAAAATCCACACGGAAAGCGTCAGTAATTTATCTGTCCAAACGACAGCCCGCTTTGATTTTCTGAGCAGAAATCCAAGGGGAATACCTGCCACCAGCACATACATAGAAGTAAACATTTATGCTTCGCCTTTTACGATACCATTATATAAATATTTCAAGGTGATATGCCGCGGAAGATTTTTCTTTACAATCAAAAATCCCACCGCCAGCAAAGAACCATACAACAAAACGCTCAAAATCACAGTCAAGCCATTTTCGGTTTTTCCCACACTGCCGAGGAGTGCAAAAATAAAATTCTGCGGAATATAGCCAAGAGCAGAACCTGCCCAAAACTTCCAGAAAGGAATTTTGGTTGCGCCCACCAGCATATTCAGCAGCGTATTACAGCCAATGGGCATAATTCGTATGCCAAGGGCAATGCCGAAAGTTGATTTTGTAAAGATATTTTCAAGGCATTTAATGCGTTTTCGCATTTTCTTCTGAAAAAACTTTTTTGCCAAAAAATTTCCATAGCCCATGGAAAAGAGACAGCCAAGCCCTGCCCCGCATGAGACAATGCAAACTGCCACGCCCACGCCGTAAAAATAGCCTGCCACAAGGCTCAGCAGCTGCCGCGGCACAAAGAAAAATGTTCCCAGCGCACTCAAAATCAAAAAGCAAAAAATCCCCGCACTGCCAAGCCGTGCAATATATTGCTCGGTAAGTGCCAGAAATGACGTCACATCAACGCCTACATGCAGAAAAAGAACATACAGACAAATAAAAAAAACAAGCAAAGAGCCTGCTTTTAATGCGGGAACCAAAAAAATCCGTGCCTGTTTGAAGAATTTTTTCATATTCTTTCGCATTGTTATCTGCGGGTAAGCGAAATCCGAAACCACAAAATGACAAAAAGCACAACCTGCGCCGCCAGCAAAACATAATCATGCTGCAAATATGCAGAAAGGGCAAAAATAAACGCACCAACACACAGCAAAAAACGCCGCAGCAAAAAGGTATTAAACCACAGCGATTGAATTCGATGTGCCGGCTGTTCCCCTGCATCGTTCTTTCCTGAAGGACGAAGCCCAAATCTTCCCCCAGATAAAATCCAGGCAGCAATTTGCAGGGCAAAGCCAATGCAAAACAGAATATTTTCAATCATAATCGCCTGCTTGTAAAATTTTTAATTTCTTTTATACTAAATAGCGAATTTTTCAAAACGCCTTTCTTTGTATCTATAATTAGCGAAAGAGTAAAGAAAATTATGCAGATAGAAACACCGGAACATATTTTTAGAGAATACGATATCAGGGGAATAATAGAGACAGAAATAAACGACGAGTTTGTGTATGCCCTTGGTTTTGTGCTCGCGGATTTTTATGCACAGGAAGGGCACAGCCGCATTCTCATCGGCTATGATACAAGGAAAAATTCTGCCCGTTATCACGACATCCTAGCCAAAGTTTTTTCTGCAAAAAATATGCATGTCCTCAGTCTTGGGCTGGTGCCCACGCCCTGCCTGTATTTCAGCGTCCACCACCTTGGAATTTTTGCGGGCATCGAAGTCACGGCAAGCCACAATCCTGCTGAATTTACAGGTTTTAAGCTGTGGAATAAAAAAACAAGCCTTTCCGGCAATGATATCAAAAAAATCTATCACAAAATGCAGGATTTTTACGCTTTCCTGCATGAAAAAAAATTAACTGCCAAAGAATATTTGGCATGTCTTGAACAGAAAAATACCCCAAAAGGCTTTATCGGATTTTATGACTGCATTCCAAGCTACAGTGAAAAAGTACTTGCAGCAATTTCTCCGCTTTCCTGCTCTGTTATCGTAGACGGGGCAAACGGCGCGGCAGGAAAACTTTGTGCCGGTCTTTTCAAAAAAGCAGGAGCTAAGGTCACGGAACTTTTTTGCGACGAACAGGAAAATTTTCCCAATCACGCACCAGACCCCACCAAAAGAAAAAATTTACAGGCATTATGCAGAGCAATACAGGAACATAAAATAAAATACGGCATTGCCCTTGACGGAGACGGTGACAGGGTTGTGCTGGCGGATAAAAACGCCCGCATATTAAAAAGTGATGAGCTCATGAGTATTTTTATCAATGAAATGACACAAAGAAAACCAGATTCCCTGTTTTTGCTTGATGTCAAATGTTCACAGGAACTGATAAAAGAAATCCAAAATTTAGGCGCTCGTTATCAGCTTACCCCCACAGGGCACTCCATGCTGAAAAAAAGTATGCTGAAAACCAATGCGGATTTTGGGGGCGAACTTTCCGGGCATTTTTTCCACAGCGAAAACTGGTATAAAACCGATGACGGCATTTTAACTGCCCTGCGCGTTATTTCTTTATTGGAAAAAAATAATCTTGATTTGACTGCACTCCCCCGCTGGGAACATACTTTTACTACCGAAGAAATTGCCGTGCCTTGCTCAAAAGAGCAGAAAAAACATATCAATAAATATGTTATTCAGCATTTTAAGAAAAAATATCAAGGTATTGCAGAATGTATCTGCATTGACGGCATACGCTGTGTTTTTGAAAATTCCTGGTTTTTAGTCCGCGCTTCCCAAACCAGCGAACAAATCACCCTGCGTTTTGAAGCCAAAACAGAAGAACAGTTTAATGCATTAAAACAAACTGTTTTATCTGATCTTGAAAAAATACTCCAAGCATAAGAAATACTTTGACTACACAGCCCTAATTTATTATACTTAACAGAGCAATAAGGGATCAGCATGTCAAATAACGAACGGACTGAAAAATCAAAAACTTCTCATAAAATTGAAGGCTTAGCCTACGAACCCTTGGGCATGCCCACAGAACGGGTTATCCGTTTAAATGCCAGATATGGAAAAAATGACCCGGAACATTCCCGGCGGCAGGAAATTATCCGCCATTTGATTACGCCTGCGGAACTGATGCACAGAACACAAAACCGTTCCCCTTTTGCAAACAATTCAAGCTGTACAAATCCTGCAAAACAAAATGAGCAGGCAGATATTTATGCCTATTCCCGCAGACGCATGGTGAATGAGCAGCTCATTGCCCGCGGCATTAATGATGAAAATGTACTGCGCGCCATGGCATGCGTGCCGCGCCATCTCTTTGTCAATGAAGCCCTGTACCCTACTGCCTATGAGGACAGACCGCTTCCCATTGCCTGCGGGCAAACCATTTCCCAGCCCTATACCGTTGCGCTCATGTGCCAAATGCTCATGGCGGAAAAAGGCATGAAAGTTCTTGAAATTGGCACAGGTTCCGGCTATCAGGCTGCCATACTGCGTGAAATGGGCCTAAAAGTTTTTTCTGTGGAGCGCATCAAAGAATTATACACCAATACCAAGTCCCTGCTCACGGCTAAATTTGGCTATTATGACATGCAGCTTTTTCTTTCTGACGGCACACTGGGCTTGGATCTTTTTGCTCCCTATGACAGAATTATTGTTGCCGCAGGCGGACCTGATATCCCCGAAGCGCTTAAAGCGCAGTTAGCGGACAACGGCATTATGCTTATCCCTGTAGGCAAGGAAAAAATGACGCAGAATTTAATCCGGGTTTTCAAAATGGGCAATTCGTACCGCGAAGAAAACCTCGGCACCACAACATTTGTTGATTTGATAGGAAAACAAGGCTGGTAAAGGAATGAAACGCCGTTTATACGATTATACTTTATGGAATTTATTTCTCCTGACGGTGGGAGCGGGCTTTGTAACCTTTGCCGTACAGAATGTTGCCGCGCCCCATGGCTTTCTGACAGGCGGCGTTATGGGGGTCAGCCTTTTATGTACCTATATTTTCGGCAATTTCATCACAGCCACCACATGGAACCTGCTTTTCAACATTCCGCTCATGCTTTTCAGCTGGTTCAATGTCAGCCGCGCCTTTGTTATATACACCACTTACGGAACCTTTGCCATGTCCGCATGGGGCATAGTTTTGGACGGCATGACCGTGCCTATTCAAGACCCGCTGTATGCCTGCATTTTATCAGGCGTTCTGTACGGCGTCGGCTGCGGCGTCATGCTCAAAACCAAGGGCTCAAGCGGCGGTCTGGACTTTATTGCCGCTTACCTCAACCAAAAATGGGGCGTGCAGTTTGGCAGTTTTTCCTTTATGTTTAACTGCGTAATCTTTATGGCGTCAGCTTTCAGCATTACACCGGATTTAATTATTATTTCCTTTATCCAGATTTTCATTGTCGGACAAGTAACCAACCATGTTGTCGGTATGTTTAACCAGCGTAAAATGGTTGTTATTATTACGAATAAAGGGCAGGAACTTTGCCAGGAAATCACCAAAACAGGCGGCAGAACGACACTTCTTCCTGCCTATGGCGGTTATACTCACGAAGCAAAGGAAATTGTCATTACCATTACCACAAAGACTGCAATCAAGTCCCTTGAAGAACTTGTATTCAGGCACGACCCCCACGCTATGTTTACCGTGGAAGACACGTTTTATGCCGTGGGCGGTCAGTACCGTCGTATATCCAAATAACCAGAATAAAAAGGAGCTATCATGTCCTGTCACAATCCCTGTGAAAAAAAAGCACTCCCCATTGATTATTATGGCGAAAATGTTTTTAATGATAAGGCAATGCGTCAGCATCTTCCAAAAAATGTGTATAAATCTTTAAAACAAACCATTGAAAAAGGGGAACAGCTTGACCCTGCCATTGCAGATGTTGTTGCTTCTGCCATAAAAGACTGGGCAGTCAGCAAGGGTGCTACCCACTATACCCATGTTTTTTACCCTCTGACTGATAACAGTGCAGAAAAACATGACAGTTTTCTTACCCCTGACGGAAACGGCGGAGCTATTGCAGAATTCAGCGGTTCCAACCTTGTCCAGGGTGAAGCTGACGGCTCAAGTTTGCCCTCCGGAGGACTTCGCTCCACTTTTGAAGCCCGCGGCTATACAGCATGGGATATCACCAGCCCTGCCTATGTGATTGAAAATGCAGGTGGAATTGTCCTTTGTATCCCTACATTGTTTCTTTCATGGACAGGTTTGGCACTGGACAAAAAAACTCCTCTTCTACGCTCCAATCAGGCTATCAGCAAACAGGCAAAACGTGTGCTCAAACTCTTTGGCGTGGAAACCAATCTGCCTATTGCTGCCAACGGCGGTTTGGAACAGGAATATTTTCTCGTCGACCGTGACTACGTCATGAAACGCCCTGACCTGCTTATTGCGGGACGCACCCTTTTTGGAGCAAAACCACCCAAAGGACAGGAATTTGAAGACCAATATTACGGCGTAATTCCTGAACGCGTTTTTGCCTATATGATTGAAGTGGAAGAAGAACTCTATAAACTGGGCATTCCCGTCAAAACCCGCCACAATGAAGTTGCGCCCAGCCAATACGAAATTGCACCTTTGTACGAAGACGCAAACCTTGCCACCGACCACAACCAGCTGATTATGACCATTCTGCGCCGTGTTGCAAGAAAACATAATCTTGTCTGCATTCTCCATGAAAAACCATTTCAGGGCGTCAACGGTTCCGGCAAGCATGTCAACTATTCCATTGGCAACAAAGAAGTGGGCAACCTCTTTGACCCCGGCGAAACACCGCACGAAAATGCACAGTTCCTTGTTTTCCTTTGTTCTGTTATCCGTGCCATGCATAAATACGGTGCATTTTTGCGCGCAACCGTTGCTTCTGCCTCCAACGATTTCCGTCTTGGCGCACATGAAGCCCCGCCTGCCATTATGTCTCTTTTCCTTGGCGACCAGCTTCAGGAAGTGCTCGACCAGTTTAGAATTGGCAAAGTAAAGGGCAGCCGCAAAAAACGCATGATGAATATCGGCGTGGATATTCTTCCTCCAATTCCGGCTGATCCGGGAGACAGAAACCGTACCAGTCCTTTTGCCTTTGTGGGAAACCGTTTTGAATTCCGTGCCGTCGGCTCTTCCCAAAACCCGGCAGGCTCCATTGTTGCCTTGAACACCATGGTAGCAGAAAGCCTTGATTTTTCAGCCACATTCCTTGAACGGGAATTGCAGCAAAATAATTGTACTCTCGGCTCAGCAGTACAAAAACTTGTTGCGTATATTGTGGAAGAACACAGCGCTGTTCTCTTCAATGGTGACGGCTATTCTTCTGTCTGGCACAAGGAAGCGGAACGCCGCAAACTGCCTATTCACCCCTATACGCCTGACGCGCTTCCTGCCTTTACCTATCCGGAAGTTATAGACCTCTGCACCCGCTACAATGTGCTTTGCCGTGAAGAACTGCGCTCCCGTCAGGAAGTCTATTTTGAACAATATATCAAAACCACCCACACGGAAGCAAAGCTTGCTATCAGAATGGCACGCACCAATATTTACCCCGCTGTTCTTCGCTACCAGACAGAGCTTGCCAAAAACTTCAAGGTACTTGGAAGTATAGGCGTGGTAAATTCCGATAAACTGCTCAAAGAAGTCAGCGAATTGATTATCAGACTGGATACCGCAGTCCGCGAACTGCAAACACAGGTAAATTTTGACCCGGTTGACGAAAAAGACCGTGCCAATGCAGCTAAAAATGCAGGATTTGCCACTAATATTCAAATAACGGAAGCCGAACACTGCCTGCACAAAATTGTGCCTGCCATGGAAGAACTGCGCAGTATTGTTGATACATTGGAAGTTATGGTTGCCGAAGACTTGTGGCCTTTCCCAAGCTACCAGCACATGCTTTTTGTAAAATAAAAGTTTTTCAAAGGGGAAACCTAAAGGAGCTCAGCCCCTTTAGGTTTCCCCTTTGTAACCCCTTCCTTAAACCCTTTAACTCACTTCTCGAAAATGAGCAGCTTTGCTGTCCATTTTCTCGGAGTTCGTCACAAGCTACTCCCTGCATAATTGAAAGCAAGTTGTTTCCTGCATAAATTTCAGTTCGTTCTTTGCCGTACTGTTTCCTTTTACATTCTGTCAGATAACTCGAAGAATTAAAAATCTTACAAAATGTTAAGGGTTCTTGTACCCGGCGTAGCTGCAAAGGGTGAAATTTTAGAGCATTTCCGAAAATAATTGCAACAAATTTTATAAGAAAGTTTAAAAATTTTTGTAAAGGGGTGCAGGGGAAGAAACTTTTTATAAAAAGTTTTGCCCCTGCATAAAAAAGTCGCAAGATTTTTCGGAAATGCTCTAATAACGAAGCAATCTTTTTAATACAAATTACTGCTTATTGGTATTCACACATTTTTTAGCTGATTGATATTCGTCTTTGGGGGCATGCCGAACATCCGTTTATACTCTCGGTTAAACTGACTGGCGCTTTCATAGCCCACTGTATAGGCGGCATGTTCTGCACTCACGTTTTCCGCCAGCATAAGCCGCTGTGCTTCATACAGCCGTAATTGTTTTTGATACTGCACAGGCGAAATGCGCGTAACCTTATTAAAATTGCGGTAAAAGGAAGTGGGAGACATATTCACAAAATTTGCCAGTTCTTCCACATTGAGCGCACGCTTATAATTTTCTTTCATCCAATTTATGGCACGGGCAATTTGGTTGCTTTGTGTTCCCATGGTATGAGCTTGGCGCAGTTCGCCGCCGATGGGGCTTATCAGCAGGCGATAATAAATTTCTTTGATAATAAAGGAAGATAAAATTTTCTTGTTGGTTTTATTTTCGTCTTTCAGCAAGAGCAAACGATAAAACGCGTCCGCTAACGCCTCATCTGCGTCAATCACACCAATACCTGTTTGTATGTTTTTTTCCGGTTTGGGGAATTTTATTTCCCGTATCATTTCCGCAATTAAAGTATGGTCAATATCAAGAGCGACACAGAGCATGGGGACATCGGCAGATGCCTGTGTAATCATACTGCTGTAGGGAATACTCACGCTGGTAACAATGCACTGTCCGCTGTGATAGGAAAATTCCATGCTGTCGAGATATGTTTTCTTCTCTCCCTGTATCATATATAAAATCATTGAGTTATAAAAACATTTTGTCAAATTGGTAGTTTTATGCCGTCTGGAAATGCGAAATTTTTCAATGCCAATATCATGCACTCCTTCGGTCTCTGCAATCTCCAACACCTTATTTTTCAAGATATCATTTGCGTTCATTTTTCATCACCTTATAAAATAATGCTGCTTATCATGTATGCCTGTTCATGCCATTTGTCAACACAGCTGGCAGTATCAGGCAATAAAATGGTAGGATTATGTCTGACCTTTTACGCGCAAATCCTGCATAATCACAGCATACAAAGGCAAAAGGAGAAAACTATGCATAATGATGTACTGATGTTAACCGGAGCAGGTCAAATCGGCATGGCTATTGCCCGCCGAATGGGCATGGATAAAAAAATTATCATTGGCGATAAAAATATTAATAATGCCAACACCATTGTCGCAACAATGAAAAATGCCGGCTTTGATGCGGAAGCAATGGAAATGGACTTAAGCTCCCGCAAGTCCATACAAAACATGATTGCCAAAGCCCGTGAATTTGGCGAAATTGCCATGCTTGTCAATGCGGCAGGCGTTTCTCCAAGTCAGGCACCCATTGAAGTTATTTTAAAAGTTGATTTATACGGCACAGCGGTTTTGCTGGAAGAAGTCGGCAAGGTTATCAAAAAAGGCGGCGTAGGGGTAACCATTTCCAGTCAATCAGGTCACCGCATGCCAGCGCTCACACCTGAAGAAGATGCCTTGCTTGCCACAACCCCCGCAGAAGAACTGTTAAACCTTGAACTTTTGCAAATGAAAAATATCCGGGATACACTGCATGCCTATCAAATGGCTAAGCGCTGCAATGTCAAGCGGGTTATAGCAGAAGCAGTCAAATGGGGAGAAAGAGGTGCCCGCATTAACTCAATCTCTCCGGGAATTATTGTCACCCCTCTTGCCATTGATGAATTTAATGGTCCCCGCGGCGATTTTTATAAAAATATGTTTGCCAAATGCCCTGCCGGACGTCCCGGAACAGCTGACGAAGTTGCAAATGTTGCAGAACTGCTCATGTCCCCGCAGGGAGCCTTTATCACCGGTGCGGACTTTCTCATTGACGGCGGCGCAACAGCGTCATTCTTCTATGGACCGCTGAAACCGGAACAAAAATAACAAAATAAATTTTTCTCAAATAATTATAAAATTTTCTTTTTATGGGGGAAATGATTATCTCTGCTGTCGCTATCCGTAAAGCTCGTAAATTCGCTAACGGCTACCGCTCCCCCATGCCCTCACATTGCTTGTTTTTCTTTCAGAAAAACAAGAAGATATATTTTATAAATGATTG
>CAOMFZ010000022.1 GCA_948482415.1 uncultured Mailhella sp. | reverse complement strand
GATGTATTGCTATTTGGGCAAAAATTTATTGACGACACACTCTAGAGCATTTCCGGAAATAATTGCAACAAATTTTTATAAGAAAGCTTAAAAAGTTTTGTAAAGGGGTGCAGGGGAAGAAACTTTTACTAAAAGTTTTTCCCCTGCATGGAAAAGTCGCAAGATTTATCGGAAATGCTCTGGCTTAAAAAGCTTTGAGAGAGGGGACGGGGAGAGAACTTTCTCGAAAGTTCTTTCCCCGCAGAAGTAAACGGCTATGCCTGTATAATCCTTTGACAAAACAGCAAAAATATGCCATTTTTGCTTGAAAATATAATGAGATATTGTGTTGAGGCTGTTATGGAACTGGGCATGTATACCTACGAAGAATTTAAAGAAATAGCCACAAAATTTCATGGCTATCCTGCTCCGGGCATTATGTTGGGGGCGTATATGGTGGAGCTGGCGAAAGAAAAAGTGGCTCCTTATCTGGAAAATCACGGTTTATATAATGCCATCAGCGAAACAGGGCAATGCCTGCCTGATGCCATACAGCTTTTGACGCCCTGCACAGTGGGCAATGGCTGGCTGACAGTGTATAATACAGGACGCTATGCCATGAGCCTGTTCAATAAATACACAGGCAGGGGCGTGCGCGTGTATCTGGATTATGACAAACTCAATGATTATCCTGCTGTTTTGGAATGGCTGATGAAATTGAAACCAAAACGCGAGCAAAACTCCGACGCTTTGCAGGAAGAAATAACACAGGCAAAATACAGTATTTTCAGTGTGCAGGAAATTACAGCCCTGCCTGAATTTTACGGCAAACACAGCAAGGGGGCAGTGGTGCGCTGTGCTCTTTGCCATGAACCGATCCCCGCCAAAGAGGGCATTATTTGCAAAGCCTGTCAGGGCAAATCTCCTTACTGTACGGAAAAGATGGCAGAAATTCAGCTCAAAGCTGTTCCTGTGGAGGAAGCAGCAGGGAAACGTGCTTTGCATGACATGACAAAAATTGTTCCTGATGAATTTAAAGGGGCACAGTTTCTGGCAGGACAGGCGCTCACCGGCGGTGATATGTGCGAATTGCAGCGCATGGGCAAAAATCAGATTTATGTTGTTGATGAAGAAAATCCCCAGCAAAACCAAAGCCTTTACACGGATACGGATATTATACGGGATATTGATACGCCGCAGTATATCCACGAAAATGAATGTGCGAAAGTTTTGGGTGAGCTTTTGGGCGGCAAATATATTCAGGCACAGACAAAAATCCGTGAGGGAAAAATTTCCTTTGTTGCAGAAAAGGACGGCGTTTTGTGGCTTGACGAGGCACGGCTGCAGGAATTTAACCGCTATGGCGACGTGATAGCCGTTACCCGAAAACAGGCAAGCAGAGTAAAAAAGGGGCAGGTCGTTGCTTCAAGCCGTGCTGTTCCGCTTTATTTGACCAAACAGCAATGGCTTCGGGCAAAAAATGTTTTGAGCCGCGGGGCATTGTTTTCCCTGTATCCTTTGCGGCAAATGAAAATGGGCATACTGGTGACAGGCACAGAAGTTTTTTCAGGACTGATTGAAGATAAATTTGCGCCCATTATCAGCAAAAAAGCGGCGCAGTATGACTGCACGGTTATGGATGTAAAATTTGCACCTGATAACCGCGAACGCATTTACAAGGCAGTGCAGGAACTCAGAGAAGACGGGGCAGAGCTCATTGTTACCACTGCCGGGCTTTCTGTTGACCCTGATGATGTTACCCGCAAAGCCCTTGAAGACGCTGGACTGCAAAATTATATGTACGGCATGCCTGTTTTGCCCGGAGCCATGAGTTTGGTGGGGGAATTTAAGGCGCAGGACGAGTTGGGAGCATGTGCTGTGATTGGCGTGCCTGCCTGTGCCCTGTTCCATAAAATCACGGCATTTGATGTGCTCTTGCCCCTTGTACTGGCGGGTGTGCCTTTGGACAGAGACTTTTTTGCAGGAAGGGCAGGCGGCGGTCTTTGCGAAAACTGCGAAGTGTGTACCTATCCCCATTGCCGTTTTGCCGTGTAGCACACAAGAAAAAGAGCAGAAACAAATGAAGGAATGTGTGCATAAAAAGCTTGCTTTTGTCGTCTTGGCAGGAGGTAAAAGTCTCCGTATGGGGCAGGATAAAGCTGTGATGAAACTTGGCTTGCTGCCTGAACCCTTTTGCCGAAAGCATGATTATTTAGCCCGCTGTAAGGATATTGCCGTTATTCAGAACTTGGATTTTCTTTGGCAGTCTCTGTGGACGGTCACTAAGCTTTTGCCCAGGCTGCCCTTTGCCGAGCAGAAAATGTATTTGAGCTGCCGCGCTGACCAAAAAGAATTTTATCAGGAACATATTGCCTTGTATCAGGAAATTGCCCCTGACAGTGTTGCTCCCGTTGACTATATTCTGGATGAGGGAAACGGTGTGTGCGGAGCGCTGACAGCCTGTCTGGAATATTTGCAGAAAAACATTTTTTGCCTGCCTTGTGACGCGCCCTTTGTCACGGAAAAAAATGTGCTGACCCTCATTGATTTATGGCAAAAGTCGGGCAATGAAAATATTTTTCAATATACCTATGTTGACCCTGTAAACGGCAGAAAAGAAACTCTTATTTCCCTGTATACCACAGGGGCAAAAACGGCTTTTTATGAAGCCATGACAAAAAAAATCCGCGTGCAGAATACCATTTCAGAAAAACATTGTGTCACTGTCCCCTTCTCCGGAAACCTGCGCAAAGAACTTTTCAACATCAATATCAACAGTGATATACAGTTGATTGATACCCTGGGATAGAATTTGATTTTAAAACTATCCGTAAAAAATTTACGGAAAACTATTGTATAAAATTGTAAAAATGTTTATACTGAACGTATAGATTTATATGCAGTTTTAACTTTTATGGAAAGGATGAAAGAAAATGTTAAAGAAATTTACGTTGGAAAATTATAAAAATTTTAAAGATAAAATAACTATAGATTTTGAAAATATTGCAGGATATCAATTTAATACAGATTGCATAACTGATGGAACTATCAGCAAGATGTTGATTTATGGCAAAAATGCGACAGGGAAAACCAATTTGGGCAGAGCATTAATTGATATATATACAACAATATTTGATGGGCTACGCTATGTTGATACAGGGGTATTTCTTAATGCGGATTCAAAAGATAACACCGCAACATTTTCCTATGAATTTAAATTTGCAAGCGATGTATTACTATATAAATATACTAAATTTTCCAGTCAGGAACTTAAAAATGAAGAATTGTATATAAATGGAAAAACTATTTTTAACTATGATTTTGAGCATAATAATTTTATTGAGATAAATCTTCGATATATTGATGCCGAAACAGCTAATACAAGCACATATTTACAATCGGCAGATATTGAGGATGGAGGAGATCTTCAAGGTGTTAAGCTGCCATTTTTAAGATGGTTAATAAGTAATGTTGCTTTAAGCAATGATTCTGTTTTAATTAAGTTAGTTAATTATATTAGAAAAATGCTTATGATTACAACTAAAAATGCTGCATTGAAATATCCAAGAAAAATGAATGAAAATTTTTATGAATTTCTTGAGGGTCCAAAGAGATTAACTATGTTAGAAAGGTTTCTTAATGAAATGGGTATAGAATGTAAATTGAAATTAAGAAGTTTACCTGACGGACAAAAAGAACTATATTTTGTCCATGAGAAATTAGTACCATTTTATGACACTGCATCCAGCGGAACTTTGGCATTAGTTGATTTATATAAACGATTAATTCCTAGAATCTGGAAGCCTTCTTTTATATATTTAGATGAATTTGACGCATTTTACCATTATGAAATGGCAGAGAATGTAATGAACTTTTTTAAGAAAAACTATTCTAACTGTCAGATTATTATGACTTCCCACAATACAAATTTGATGACTAATCAGATAATGCGTCCAGACTGTCTGTTTATTTTATCAAAAGCAAGGGGATTAACTTCTTTTAATAATGCAACAGACAGAGAACTGCGGGAAGGGCATAACCTTGAAAAAATGTATATCAGCGGAGAGTTTGATAAATATGAGTAATTATCAAAGCACGGCAAGAAAAAAACGCCAAAATTTGATAATCGTTGAAGGGAATCATGAAAAAAATCAGTTAGCTGAGTTGATTTTTAAGTGTTTTCCTGAACTCAATATAAAAAAGGAAGACGTTTGGATTTATGAAACAAATATTTATCTGCTCTATAAAGATATAGAAGATGCATATGGTGAAAATTGGGCGAAAGACAATATAGATATCGATTTACCTTTTGTTATCAGTAAGAAAAAAAATCCAGATAACCTGCAGTATAAAAATAATTTTAACAATATAATATTAGTATTTGATTATGAACGGCATGATCCATATTTCCGTGAAGAAAAAATTTTAGAAATGCAGGAATATTTTACTGATGCTGCAGATAATGGAAAATTGTATATTAATTATCCTATGGTTGAATCATATCTTGACTTATATCAATTACCGGATAATGATTTTTCAAATCGGGAGATTTCAGTATCATTGCGCCCTGGAAAGAAATATAAAACATTAATAAAAGAAAAATCCATTGTGGCTTCAAAAATTAATTTTCTTTATAAATTAGATAGATTACTAGAAAGATGTTTTCATGTCCGTGATGTAGAAAAAAGGAAAAAGTGTTGTGATAAAATTTTACAACTATCTTCAAAGAATGATGTAGAAATTTTTGTTGAGATTGTTTTACAAGAAGCAGGAGCACAAAATATTGCAGGAGAAAAAAATACGCTGATAAATTGGGTTAACAGTCAGGAATATATTAATACAAATCAAACATATTGGAATTATGTGAGAAATATTTTAAAGCAAATCATATGGCACAATATTTCCAAGGCAAATAAAATTCAATTCGGTCAGTATCAAATTCCGGCAAATCAATATAAAGAATATTTTGAGCGGCTTGATTTAACGAAGATTTTAGAAAAACAGAATTTAGCAAGCCGCGATGCCGTAACAGGATTTATTTGGGTGTTAAATACATGTCTCTTTTTCATCGCAGAATATAATTTTAAATTAATTGAGGATTGATTTTCTTTTTGTCTGTGCGATTTATCTTTTTTTTGAAATCTTGAAAATTTTGGCGGAATTTGTTATTCTTCTGTATATTCTTTGCAAAGGGTTTTAGTATGTCTTTACGAGAGAAGCTTGTTTTAAAAGAAGAACCGCTCTATATCATGGACGGGAACGCCTTTATTTTCCGCGGATTTTTTGCCAATCAGCGTATGGCGCGTTCCGATTCATTTCCCACCGGCTCCATTCATATTGTGGGTAAAACCGTGTTTAAAATTCTGCGCGAAGAAAACCCCAAATATTTTTTGTTTGTGCTGGACGGGCAGGGCAAGCATTTTCGGCATGAACTTTATGCGGAATACAAGGCAAACCGTCCCCCTGCTCCGGAGGGATTGAAACAGCAGTTTGAGCCCACCAAAACCATGCTTACACGGCTGGGCATTCGCGTGGAAGTTTCTGAAAATGCCGAGGCAGACGACTATATAGCCAGCCTTGCCAAGGCGTATTCAAAAGAGCGTCCTGTGGTGATTATTGGCATGGATAAGGATTTGAAGCAGTGTCTCAATGAAAATGTAGTTATGTGGGACCCTGCGTCCAAAGAAGAAAAAATCGTTACCATGCAGTCCTTTACCGAGGAAACCGGCTTGCAGCCGGAGCAGTGGCCTGATGTGCAGGCGCTTATTGGCGACAGTGCGGATAATATTCCCGGTGTCAAGGGTATCGGCGAAAAAACCGCGATTAAGCTTTTTCAGGATTTTCCCAGCCTTGAGGTGATAAAGGAGCAATTTGAAAATCTGCCGGCGCCCATAAAGAAGAAAATGGACGGCAACTTGGATGCCATGTTTTTGTACCGTCAGCTGACCACCCTTAATACCGGCTGCTGCAAGCTGGATTTGCAGGAAATGCAGATACATTCTGCCAATGAGCGCGAAGCCCTTGGCTTTTTCAAAGAATATGAACTGAGTTCCCTTGCCAAAGATTTTGAAAACCTGGTAAAGAAGAAAATCATTGCCATTGCCGAAGAAAGTTCTTTGCAAGGTTCTTTATTTGCTCTTGGAACTTCAGGCGAAGCGGCTGAAAGCAAAGAAGAAAAACCTGTCCCAAAACCCAAGCTTGTTGATGTCCATTCTCTGCCCAGTGCAAGGCATAAATGTCTTGCACTTATTCCTGATACTGACAAGCGCGGGGATATGTCTGAGGCTGGCAGGCACGGTTTTTATTTTGCTCTCTGTGCCATGCCTGCGAGTTTGCAGGGCATAAAAAATGCCGACAAAAAGGAAAAAACAAAGAAAAACAGGCAGGAGCAGTCCAGTCTGATTTCTTTGCTTGGCGAGGAAAAAACAAAGGCAAGCTCTGATGTTTTTGCTCTGCCTTACGCAGAACGCGCTGACTATTATTTTTCAGGGCAGCTTGCTGAACTCTTGGGGCTTTTGCAGGAAGCGGAACTTATTATTTCCTGTGATATCAAATCCTTATTTCATGAGTATCCTCTTTTGCAGGAGCATTTTGTAGAGAAAAACTGTTTCTTTGATTTAGCGGTTTCTGCGTGGCTGCTTTCTTCTGATGAAAAAAATTACACCTGGCTGAGCCTTGCGCACCGCCATGCCACAGAGCAGGGCTTGTCCATGGAAAATCCTGCCACGGTTGCCCTTTCGCTTTTTGAGCACAATGTTCGGCAAATGGAAGGACGCTCTTTGCTTTCGCTCATGGCTGAAATGGAAATGCCGCTTCTTTCCGTGCTTTTTGCCATGGAACAGGCAGGCATACAGGTCAATATCGGTGCGCTGTTTGAGTTTTTAGAAGAAGTGCGTGATGAACTTGATAATCTCACCAATAAAATTTACGAGATTGCAGGCACCAATTTCAATATTCGTTCCGGCAAGCAATTAAGTGATATTCTTTTCAAAAAGCTTGATTTGCCCATGGCAAGAGTCACCAGAGGGGGGCAGTCTTCGACATCTCAGGACGTGCTGGAAAAACTGGCAGGTACGCATCCGGTTATTGAAGCTTTGCAGGAATACAGAAAGCTGGAAAAGCTCCGCTCAACCTATCTTGAGCCCCTGCCCAAACAGACAGGTGCTGACAGCCGCATACACACAACATTCAACCAAACGGGTACAGGTACAGGCCGTCTTTCTTCCAGTAATCCCAATTTGCAGAATATTCCCGTACGCGGGGAACTGGGACAGAGAATGCGTCGGTGCTTTGTGGCTCGCGAAGGCAGCCTGCTGGTTTCTGCCGACTATTCACAAGTGGAACTGCGGGTGCTTGCGCACTGTTCCGGCGACAGCACTCTGCGCACGGCCTTTATGAATAATGAAGATATCCATGCCCGCACAGCGTCTTTATTATATGACTGCAGTCTGGAAAATGTCACGGCTGATATGCGCCGTCACGCAAAAACTATTAATTTTGGTCTGCTGTACGGCATGGGACAGCGCAAGCTTTCTCAGGATTTGAATATTCCCATGCAGGAAGCAAAGCGTTTTATGGAAGTGTATTTTGAGCGTTTTCAAACCATAAAGGAATTTTACGAAAAAGTGGAAAATTTTGCCCGCGAGCATGCCTATGTGGTAACCATTGCCGGCAGGCAACGGAGCCTGCCCGATATTATGTCCAATAATCATCAGGCGCGCGCCATGGCAGAGCGGCAGGCAGTCAACACCCTTATTCAGGGCAGTGCGGCGGATATTATCAAACTTGCCATGCTGGCTGTGCATAAGGATAAACAGCTTAAAGAATGGGACGCGCGCCTTTTGCTGCAAATCCATGACGAATTGATTTTGGAAGTGCCGGAAGAACACGCGGAACATGCAGGCAAACGGGTGGCTGAAATTATGATGAATATTGCGCCCTTAGGCAAGCGCCTTTCTGTGCCGCTGCTCGTGGATTATGGGGTAGGCAGGAACTGGGGGCAGGCGCATTAGAGGTTTTTCAGTTAATTTTCAATGTTAGGAACTTTTATGCAGGGGGAAAAACTTTAGCTCTGCTGTCTATTTCTGTAATTGCTCGCTCCTCGCAAACAGAAACGGCTTTGCCGCCTTCGGCAGCTGGAAAAGTTTCTTCCCCCAAAAAATCAAGTAATCCCTTTTGGGCTTGATTTTTTGAGGACAAGAACTTTTTATCTCTGCTGTCGCTATCCGTAGCTCGTAACCTCGCTAACGGCTACCGCAACGTATTGCAGGCTTTATATGGCTTTGCCATGCCAACAATACATAAAAAGCCCCTGCACCCCTTTCAAAACGTTTTAACTTTTATAACAAAATTATATAATAGTATCGGAACCTGCTCCAATGCTTGAAAATTTAGCATTTTTACCGCCGCTCAAACCACTTTTGCACCTTTTTACAGGACTGGCTGTAGGACTCTTTTTTGCGTCCTTTTTAGAGGCGCTTAATTTGACACAGTATATTGCCAGGCTGACTCGTCCTTTTGTGAAATATGCCCATTTAAATGCTGTTTCTGCTGCCAGTTTCGCTCTGGCGCTTTTTTCTCCGGCATCAGCCAATGCCATGCTCGGAGAAGCATTGCAGACAAAGAAAATCAGTGAAAAAGAAGTCATTATTTCTAATCTTTTCAATAGTCTGCCCTCAACGCTCACGCATATTCCGACTTTCTTCTTTATGTCTTTTCCCATTCTGGGGCGGGCGGCTGTTATTTATACGGGTATTTCCTGTATCACGGCGCTTTTTCGCACCGCGGCAACCATTGTGGTGGGGCGTATTCTCTTGCCTGCCTGTCTCATTGAGCAAAATATTCCGGAACAAAAACTGCCTGAAAAAAAGCTTGCAATGAAGGCTCTTTCCCTTGCCTGGAAACGCTTTGCAAAGCGCCTGCCGCGCCTGTTATTTATTGGTATTCCTGTGTATTTTCTAATGTTTTATTTACAGTATTTTGGCTGTTTCAAAAGTCTGGAAAACTGGCTTGTCAATTCTTTTGGTTTTGATTTTTTGAAGCCGGAAAGTCTGAGTATTATTGTTCTCTATATGGCGGCGGAACTGCGGGCGTCACTGGTGGCAGGCGGAACTGTCTATCAGGCAGGATTGCTCACTGCCAATGAAGTCGTGCTTGCGTTACTCATCGGCAATATTCTTTCCACCCCCATGCGCGGCATACGTCATCAGCTGCCTGCCTATGCCAGCTACTATCCCCCCTGCTTTGCCGTAAAATTACTTTGCTGCAACCAGTTCTCCCGTGCAATTTCAACGGCTCTTGTTGCGGTTATCTATTATTTTCTGTTTTTCTAGAGCAGTTCCGATAAATTTTGATAATTTGCTGGGGAAAAACTTTTAGTAAAAGTTTCTTCCCCTGCACCCCTTTACAAAACTTTTTAAACTTTATTATAAATCGCTTTGTTATAGAAAACGGTTGATAATCAATCATCTATAAAACATGTATTCTTGTTTTTCTGAAAGAAAAACAAGCACTGTGGGGGTATGGGGGAGCGGTAGCCGTTAGCGAGTTTACGAGCTTTACGGATGCTTTAGCTGTAGGCGAGAAAACGAGCCGTACAGATAAAGACAGTGGTTAATAGTCACAAGCCATTGCTTTATAGACACTGTCTTTATTCGTAGTTTCCTGCGTCACAACGACTAAAGCAGCGACAGCAGAGATAATCATTTTCCCCATAAAAAGAGAATTTTATAATTATATTTTGTAGTTATAAAATCAACCTGATACTAAAACAAAGCATTATAAATTTATTTGCAATTATTATCGGAATTGCTCTAAGCAGATAAAAAAATACTCCCACAGCGGAGAGTATTCATTGTATTTGGAAAATAAAAAACGTTTATTTATTTTTCTTTTGCAGGCAGTCGGCGCAGATACCCAATAAAATATGCTGGTGATCGAAAAGCTCAAATCCATGCTGTTTGGCAATATCTCTTTGGATTTGTTCCACTTCGGGCATGGTAAATTCAACGGTTTTGCCGCATTCCTTGCAGACAAGGTGGTCATGGTGCTGTTTGGTGGTATTGACTTCATAACGGGCAAAGCCTTCGCCCACATGGAGTTCTCTGGCAAGTTCCACTTCGCAGAGCAGTTTTATGGTTCGGTAAACTGTTGTCTGTCCGATGCTGGGATATTTTTTATGGACTTCGGAATAAATTTCTTCAAGGGAATGGTGGTCTGCCATGCAAAAAAATACTTTTGCAATATTTATGCGCTGTTTTGTTGTATTCAGCCCCTTTTGGTCCATGAGCATAAGGAAATGATTGAGGTCTTTTTCCACAACAGCATTATTTTTTTTCTGTGTATTTTTTTGCATGGTCAACTCAGGTTTTTTCTTTTTATGTACTGAATTTTTATGGTTGTGTCAAAAGGATATTTCTTGCTTTTAGGACTGAGGTAGTGTAATGCATTATGTCACTGTCCGCTGCACAGGCCGGGCAAGGTTATTTTTTTGTAAATTTTATTATTGCATAATGCGGAATTTTCTGTATAGGAATAGACTATGATTTCTTGGAAAAATTTTAAATTGCACGCGCGGGATTTGCTCCATTTGGGCTTGCCTATTTTATTGGGACAGCTTGCGCAAATGTCCATGAACTTTGTGGATTCTGTGGTGGCAGGAAAAGCCGGCACAGCGCATATGGCGGGTGTATCCATTGGCGGTGCCTTGTGGGTTCCGCTTTTGCTTTTTGGGCAGGGCATATTAATCCCCATTGGACCTTTAGTTGCGCAGGGGCTTGGCGCAGGAAAAAAAGAAAGCTTAAACCGTTTCTGGCGGCAGGGCATTTGGCTTGCGCTCATGCTGGCAGTTTTGCTCATGTCATTGTTTAGTTTCGGTTCCTATGCCTATTTGCATTATCTTGATGTTGACCATGAAATGGCAGTGATTGCGTCCGATTATCTTTCCTATATCAAATGGGGGGCTCCTGCTTTTCTGCTCTTTTTTGTGACACGCTTTTTTGTGGAAGCAAAATCCTATACGCGTCCTGCTATGATTGCCGGTTTTATTGCGTTATTTTGCAATATTCCCTTGAATTTTATTTTTGCTTTTGGCTATTTGGGCATGCCGGCTCTTGGCGGGGCAGGCTGCGGGCTTGCAACATCTGTTGTCTGCTGGATTATGTTTTTTACCATGTTGTATTATTTGCGGAAACACAGCCCCTATACCATGAAAATAACCAGACCCAACTGGGTTATTTTACGGCGGGTGGCGCGTCTCGGTTTTCCTATTGCCTGTGCCCTTCTTTTAGAAGTCTCTTCTTTTTCCATAATTTCTCTGCTGATTGCACCGTTAGGCAAAACCATTGTAGCAGGCCATCAGGTTGCCATGACGACAAGCGGTTTGGTTTTTATGTTTCCGCTTTCCTTAGGTACTGCCACCAGTATTTTGGTGGGGCGTTACCTGGGAGCAGGGGATTTGGTTCGCGCAAAGGAAAATCGGCAGACAAGCATGCTGATGAGTCTTTGTGTCGGAGTGACATGTCTTTGCGGTATGCTCTTGTTCAGAGAAGAAATTGCACGACTGTATTCCAATGATCCCATGGTTATTGCACTGGCGAGTTCTATTTTGATTTATACCGCCATTTATCAAATTCCTGATAATATCCAGATGTCTGTGCTGGCTGCACTTCGCGGCTATAATGATACCAAGGCAATTTTTGTGCTTTCCTGTTTTTGCTATTGGGTTTTGAGTGTGCCAATCGGCTACACGCTTTGTTATACGGATTTTATTGTCAAAGCTCTTGGCGTATACGGATTCTGGGCAGCGTTTATCCTTGCGCTTGTGTGCATGAGTATTTTAGTCAATATTCGTATTGCGCACTTGGAAAAACTTGATAAAGAACAAATCAGGGCAAAAATCAGTAAATAAAAAGAACGAGCATTTCCGAAAATAATTGCAACAAATTTTTATAAGAAAGCTTAAAAAGTTTTGTAAAGGGGTGCAGGGGAAGAAACTTTTACTAAAAGTTTTTCCCTTGCATAAAAAAGTCGCAAGATTTACCGGAATAGCTCTAAGGAGCGAGTGTCAAGCAAGAGCTACCGGAGGCGGCGAAGCCGTTTGCGTTTGGTAAGCAAAGCGAACCATTACGCAAATAGACAGCAGAGATCGCTTGACCGAGCGTCATCTTTTGGTTTTCCAATACAACATATTGTCCTGAATGACGGTTTCAAGCACTTCTTCATTATGGAGCCAGGAAAGATAGGAGCGGATTGTTGAGCCCACAATGGCATTTTGAGCCAAAGTCATGGATAGTTCATAATGATTGAAAATATACTGCAAAAGCATGTCAAAGCTTTGCGGTTCTTTGCAGCGCTCAACAATCAGATTTTGTACTTCCAGGACTGCCCTGCGGTTTATGGCAGTATATTCTCTGATATCGGTAAAAGGTTCACCGTGGGCAGGAACAAAGAGTTTTGCTTCAAGCTTTTCTGCGTCCTCAAGGCTTTTATAATAGAGTTCCATACAATAATTATAGGCGATTTTGTATTTATTGAGGATATGCGGACTGCACAGCTCGTCTGCCGTGAAAACAATATTGTCAGGTGTGCGCAGACCAAACATATACAGGCTGTGCCCGCTGAAAGGAATAATTTCAAAACCCTGCGGCAGAGGTGCGTCATAAATATTTTGTACATTGGTGCTGTCCTGTGCGGTGAAGAGTGTGCCCTGCAAAGCTTTTGGCGGAAAAGCACCCCAAAGTGCCATGGCTGAAAGTATGGTATGCTCAATAAAATAACAGTCCATGCCATTGGAATAGACGGGAATATTAAATTCCTTTTGCAGCCATGCATTTGCGCCCACATGGTCCACATGGCAGTGGGTATTGATAATGGCTTTGGGCTTCCAGTTGTTTTCTTCAAGGCGTCTTACGATTTTCTTGCCCACTCTGGGGTCAATGCCTGTATCAATAATCCATGCCTCGCCCTCTTCGATATACAGTCCCACATTGACAGGGCTTGCAATATAATATGTATTTTCAGCAACTTGTATACATTCGTACATAAAAATTCCTTTCTTTGCGTATAGTAGCAAAAAATAAAAATCCTGTAAATGCGCAGAGAAAACGGTTTGACAGTTGTGGCTTGTCTGTTTTTGAATCGAATCAAAAAATGCCGTATTATTTCAAGTGACTTTTTTTTAAAACAGGTATATTTTTTATGACGGACAGTATAGGGTTATTGTATGTATGAAGCGTTTTTTTGTCTTTTATGGTTAATTGGCGGTTTTATTTCAGGTGTTTCCGGCTTGGGGGGCGCAATGGTTGCTGTGCCTTTTGTTTCCCTGTTTTTAGAGCCGCAAGTCCTTGTTCCCATTGCTAATTGTCTGGCAGTTGTGATGTGTCTTGAACTCGGCTGGATTTACCGCAAAGAGCTTTTAGTGCATGAAGTCAAAAATATGATGCTGGGGTCTCTGCCCGGCTTAGTTTTAGGAACGTATATTTTGCTGATTATTCCTACTTCTTTCTTACTTATGAGTATCGGAACTGTGATGATTTGCTTTGTTCTGTGGCAATTTTTGCATAAAGTGCCGAAAAAGGCGGGGCAGCCTTCAATCATAAAAGCTTTGGTAGCCGGTTTCTTTTCCGGTTTGTTTTCTACTTCTGTTTCTTTCAGCGGTCCGCCTTGCGGTGTTTATGCACTGCATATGCACTGGACACAAAGGCAGTCACTTGGCACTATTAATGCCTTTGTGGTGCTTGCCTCTCTTGTGGGCGTGGCTGTGTATTATAAAGCCGGTTTGATGACAGAAGAAGTTTTGTATTGGACTTTATACGGTGCTGTTTCTTCCAGTGTCGGTATTTTGCTGGCTATTCCTGTTAATCGTTTTGTGAATGTCCGGCTTTTTAGAATGATACTGCTTATTGTCATTGGCATGGGCGGAATGATCTGTATCGTAAAATCCTTTTTGTAATGCTTTTTTGTTTTACTCCGGTATTTCTCCTTAACGCTGGGAATTTTATGCAGGGGAAAAACTTTTAGTAAAAGTTTCTTCCCCTGCACCCCTTTACAAAACTTTTTAAGCTTTATGATAAAATATTCTGAATGTCATATGGAAATGCTCTGGTTACGAAACTGCCTTAACATATTGTATTACGCTGTTTAACATAATTCTGCGTCTTGTAAGCCCCATTGGGCAAGGGAATGCATTTTTGCCTGAATGCAGATATACTGCAATTCTGTCTTGGCTTCCATGGTGCGGCTGGTATCCGGCAAAACTTTTATGCAGGTGCCTTCCTGCACGTCAAGGGTATTAGTATCCAGCGTCATAGTGCCCGTGCCTTTGAGAAAAATATACACTTCTTCATTTTGTTTGTGTTTGTGATTGAATGGAAGCTTTGCTCCTGCCGGCATGGTATTCACAGAAATTTCACAGCCGGTTAACTGTAAAGCGTTTTTTAAAAATGCTTTGCCGTTTTCCTGATTGATGATTTGTTCAAGCTTGCCGAGTTCTGTTTTGGTGTAGTTTTGCATGGTATGCTCCTTTTGATTTTGATTAATTGGTTTTATTAGTTAGATGTCGAACTATTTTTATAAAAAAATAGACGGCATTAGTTAACCATTTTTTGCAAAAGTGCTGTTAGGGCGGAAATTTCCTCCGCTGTCAGGTTCTTATGCAGCATGGCGTTTAATGCTGTGGAAATATTGTCAAAAACAGTTTGGAAGTCTCTTCCTTTTTGGGTCAGGGAAATATAAATATATCGGCTGTCTGCGGCAGATACTTCCCTCTTTACAAATCCCATTTTTTCCAGCTTGTCCGCAAGAACCGTAACCGTAGCTTTTGTTTTATGGATTTTTTCAGCAATTTCTTTCATGGTTAATGGTTCATGCATATAGAGCAGGGCTAAAATATCCCCGTGACTGGGCACAAGCCCGCTCGCACCGTTTGCCTCCAATTCCGAGATAATAAACCGATTACCCTTATCGAGTATTTTTGCCATAAGTGAAAGTGTTTGTTCCATGGGTATGGATATAATTAGATATCGAACTATTGTCAAGTGGTTTTTAATAATTTGAAGAGATTTAATTTTCTTTTACATAAAAATGGGTTTGAAATACAATAACACTCCTTTATTATTATGTAATAAGGGAGCGTTATTGTAATAGAGCATTTCCGGAAATAATTGCAACAAATTTTGTAAGAAAATTTAAAAAGTTTTGTAAAGGAGTGCAGGGGCTTTTTTACTTGTTGTTGGCATGCCGTAAGGCATAAAAAGCCTACAACAAGTTAAAAAGTTCTCGTCCTGAAAAATCAAGCCCTGAAAGGGATTACTTGATTTTTTCAGGGAAGAAACTTTTTCGCTTTAGCTGTTAGCGAATTTATGAGCTTTACAGATAAAGACAGCAGAGATAGCCACCGAAGGCGACGAAGTCGTTTGCGTTAGCGAGTGAGCGAGCTTTACGCAAATGGACAGCAGAGATAAAGTTTTTCCCCTGCAAAATTCTCAAGATTTATCGGAAACGCTCTAGGCATAATCTTCGTAAATTTTTGCCTGTTTTTCTCAAAATAACAAATTATTTTTTATAGTTATTTTATAAACTTTCCCCCAGTTTTTTTGCTTCAGTCGGATAATTTGTTTTTTCAATATCTTCACGCTTGAGAACATTTTTTGCAAGAATGACGCCTTGGTCTTCCCAGGGAAGATACTGCTGAAGAATTTTATATTGAGCCATGACAGCGTCCATATTCCACTCTGTATTGCTGCCGCATGTGACAAGCATGGCTGATTTCATGGGGTGTTTGCGTAAAGCAACACGTTGGGGCATTAAACGATCTATGGCTGCTTTGAGTTGAGCTGTCATATTGAAGTAATAAAGAGGTGTTACCAGAACAATCATATCGGCAGAAAGAATTTCCGGCAAAATCTTTTCCATTGCATCATGCTGGATACATTCGCCATTATGTTTATCGCAGTAATAACAAGCTCGGCAGGGATTAATATTTTCAAATGCAGTATCAAAGCGAACAACAGTATGCCCTTTTGCTGTCGCTCCTGCAATAAATTCATCAGCTAAAAGAGCAGAAGTTCCATGGCGATGAGGGCTTCCGGTAAGCATAACTATTTTCATATTTTCTCCTTTGTTATCGGTTAATATTAAATCCGCTGCAGAAGCTGTTGCTGGCAGGACAGAAGAAATAAGTGCAGCTCCCAAAAATTTCAGCATAACACGGCGGCTTGTGCCTGATTGAATGTTTACGTCGTCATTTTTTATGTTTTCTCTTGTTTGCATATGTATTTCTTCCTTGTATAGGCAAATAGAAATTAATTTGTATTATTATTTTTTTCGTTTTTGTCAGAAAGAATTTGTCCGCCTACACCAACATTTTCTAGATTATTTTCTTTTAAGAATACATAAATGCCGGCTTCAGGAAGTCCTGTTACTCTGGAGGCAACTTCAGTAAAACCTTTAACAAGTTCTCTTTTTTGATTTTTATTTAATGCTGCTGCTTCAAATGTAACAACTGGTATATCTTTTCTCCTTTATTTATATTGAATGAATAGGCATATGCTGTATAAGAATACAGGCATATGCCAAGATATTTTGTTTTGAAATTAAATCATTGGCTTTTCCCATGACCCGCGAGTATCTACGCCTGTTTGGGCTGCTGTCCGCTCTAATTCTTCCATTTCTTTTGCAGTTAACATAATACTTGCAGCCTGAACCGCATCGGCAACTTGTTCAGGACTGGTGACTCCGAGGATAGGTGTTGTTCCTTTTGCAATAGCCCATGCAACAGGAATTTGTGCAGGAGAAACAGCATGAACAGCCGCAATTTTCTTTGTTACAGTTATCAATTTTTCAATTTGAGCAAGCTGTGGATTATAGGTCCTGCCACGCATACTGTCTGCCGGAAGTGGGTGTTTTGTATCATATTTACCTGATAAGGCACCTTGTTCAAGGGTCATATAAGCAAAAAATTCCATGTTATGTTCTTTACAGTAATCTAAAATACCTGCCTCTTCAGAAGAACGGTATAATAAACTGTAATGGTTTTGAATTGCAGTAATATGGACATTTTCAGAAGAAAGAATTTCTTCTGCACGCTTGATTTGTTCTAAATTGTGATTAGAAACTCCTATTCGGCGGATTTTGCCGCTTTTTACCAAAGGGATTAAACCCGGCGTCCATTTTTCTACATTGCCCGGATTATGAATCCAATATAAGTCAATGTAATCTGTACCTAAACGAGCAAGACTGCTATTGCACATTTCTATAACAGGTTCTGCTGCATCTTCATTGGCAATATCCGGAGTAAATTTTGTAGAAAGTAAAATATCTTCACGTTTGCAGGTTCTTGCAAATGTTCCAAGAATATCTTCTGACGCTCCCATGCCATATACAACGGCAGTATCCCAAAGTGTTAATCCTGCCTGTATTGCTGCGTCAAAAACAGGTTTTAATTCTTTTACTCCCAACTTATTTCCAAAAACTTGGTCACCACCGACAGCACCAACGCCCCAAGACCATGTTCCGAGTGCAATTTTAGGATATGCTTTGATATTCATAGGGTATATCTCCTTTTTTTATAAAAAATTGATTATTATTTCATGCCAAGAGATGAAAGCCATTTAGCAACATCAGCATCGGAATGTGCGGCTTTTGAACTTCTGAGTGAAAGACCGTCAAGAACTTTGGCGTTTGGTTCTAATGCTTTAATTAAGTTAATTGTATTGGATAATCCGCTTCCGCCACTGGTAACAAAAGGTGCAATAATTTTGCCTGAACAATCATATTCATCTAAAAAAGTATAGAGAATCATAGGCATATCAGCCCACCAGTTAGGAAATCCCAAATAAATGATTTGATATTGCTCAAAATTTTGTATTTTTTTCGCAATGGCTGGACGGGAGTTTTTTGCTTTTTCATTTTTGGCAATATCGAGCAACGTATTATAATCATTCGTGTACGGTTCAGCAGGGATAAGCTCAAAAATATCAGCTCCGGTTTGAGTTTGAATTTCATTGGCTAGAGCTTCGGTATTGCCAGACCATGAAAAATAAACAACAAGAGAGCGAGAAGCTTCCTCGGCATTACTTTTTTCATATGCAGAAAAAACAAAAATAAGTATGAGCGTCATGAGGGAAAAAATTGTAATGCCCCCTATTAGTCAAGCAACTTTTAAGAGAGTTTTTTGATTTTTTGT
>CAOMFZ010000021.1 GCA_948482415.1 uncultured Mailhella sp. | reverse complement strand
TAAAGACAGCAGAGATAGCCACCGAAGGCGACGAAGTCGTTTGCGTTAGCGAGTGGGCGAGCTTTACGCAAATGGACAGCAGAGATAAAGTTTTTCCCCTGCAAAATTCTCAAGATTTACAGAAATTGCTTTAAAAAAACTTATCATAGAATTTGGAATAATACAGGAGTTTTTCGTCCAGAGCCTTTATGCCTTCGGTTTCGGAAAAACTTTTGTCTTCGCTGAAGATGCTGATGCCCAAACCGAACTGGTTATTATTCCATTTTGCTCCTGCTGCCTGCAAAATCGTCGGTGCAATATCCATGGGATTAATTTTCTGGGTCAGCTTGTCTGCCGGAATTTGCGGTACATTTTTCCCTGCAAAAAGATTGAATAAAGGACGTTTTCTATTGGCAGCCAATGTTTTGCCCATGGGCGTATGATCACCGAAAATCAAAATCATCACATTATCCGTTTCCAAATAGGGCGCCATTTTTTGCATAAAATCATAGAGCATATCATCAGCGTCCAGCCAGCTGTCGCGAATATCGCCGTATTTTTGCTTATCCTCCGAACAGTAGCCGGGAAAATGTGTGTCTATGGTCTGCATAAAAAGCACAAAGGGCTTATCATGCTGACGGAGTTCCAAATATTTCTTAAACACTTCCTCGTACAGAAAAAAATCCCGCACGCCCCATTCTGATTGATTTTCTTCGTTTATTTTGCCCTGTTCTTCAAAATATTTGCTGTCATAAATAGTGAAACTGCCGCGTTTGAATAAATAATTCATGCCTGCAAATTTGGCATAGGAGCCCAAAAACAAATAATTTGCATAGCCATTTTGCGCAATAATATCAAAAACACTCGACGCGTGCGGCAAAAAACTTTCCGTCAAATATTTATTTTTATCCACTCCGTAAGGCAGTTTCAAAGGCACACCAAAAAACCAGGAAGTCAGTGCGCCGATTGTCCAGGTTGTACCTTCACAATTTACCAACTGCCCATGCTGCTGATATCTTGTATACAAAGTTTCCACCTGCGGAATATAACAGGCTGTATCGTCTTCGCTGACCCGCAGATTGGCTGCAAACGACTCCAGTAAGATAATAATCAGATTGTTTTTCTGCGCAAAAACAATATCCTCACTCTTCGGCACTGCGTAATGATGCAGGAAAAAATCCTTTTCTTCATCATATTCAGCCTGTTCCATTTTGATGAACTCTTCAAAAGCAAAGGTATGGTAAATATCATAAGACACAAAAAAGCAAAATAAAACAAGCAGAAAGGAGAAAAAATTATCATACGTTTTTTCCGGCAGAAAGGAACGCTTATAGAAAAGCCAATACCACAGCCCGCACAAAACAAGGCAAATCCCCATTGTCAGCAGAAAATGCAGCGTGATATTTTGGTCAAAACCTGTCATTGCATGGGCTTTTTCAATATGCCATAAAATTTGCAGAATGTGGATTTCACCAAAGGTGAGCACGACCCACATTCGTATGCAAAACAAAATAAGGCACAAAAGCCCAAGGATAAAAACAATACTTTTTGTTTTATTTTTCAACATATTTTGCCTGCTCTATCCCAAAATCCATATGTTGATAAAACGCTGTCGAATACCTAAAACTTGCGCTTGAAAAGTTTTTCCAAATCATTACTGTCAAAATGGATAACGCTGGGGCGTCCGTGCGGGCAATTATCCGGCTCCTCTGTGGCAAGCCACTGCAAAATAAGCTTAATGGCTGACGCCGTATCAAGCGGAGTACCCGCTTTAATCGCAGACTTGCAGGCATGGCGAATCCAAATACTGTCAAGATTATCCATTTTTTCCATTAAAATTTCTTTGATAAAGCCCATGGCGGTTACACGGTCATAGCGCATGGGAATGGCTGTTATCTGCACAACAAGCCCTCCCCCCTGTTCTTTTTGGGCTTTTTCTGCTTCCTGTAAGGAAAATCCCAAATGCCCCAAAGTCTCTTTCACAGAAAAATAGCGTTCTTCTTCGCTTTTATGCACGGGAAATTCCAAGGGACACAATAAATTCCGGCTTTGAATCTGCCCTTTTTTCATTTCTTCATACAAAATACGTTCATGCACGGCATGCTGGTCTAAAATCAGCAAATTGGCATTGTCTTTTTTGAGCAGAAGATAGGTTTCAGCCACTTGCCCCATATATTCCAAGCCATAGGGCAAAGCATTTGAGACGGGATTTTGGTTTTGAAATAACGTTTCTGCCTGCGTATTTTGAGCGTTAAAATTTTTGGATAACGGTGCAATTTCAGTTTGCGGCTCTGCCACAGACTGACAGCAGGCAGGCTTTGAAAAAGGCTCGGCACTCACCATGTCGTCAAATGAAATATTTTTTTCAGAATAATTTTTTGCGGCAAACTGATTTTCGTTTCTGTTTTCTTCCGTATCTGAAACAATTTCGGGCTTTGTGCCGATAAAGTATTCAGTCACAACATCGTCATAACGGCTTTCATTTTTATCTTCTTTGACAAAACTCAGACGGCTTTCATAGTCAGCCTTGCCCCAAAAGCCCTGCGGTTTAGCCTGTACCTGCTCTGTATATAAATCCCCGAATTTTGCTTCCGGCACAGCACTATGCTCTTCTTCCTGCAAATTTTTGACACTGAAATAAGAGGGGCAATTTGCCAGCGCGTTTTCCACTGCCCGTGCAATAACAGCGAACAACGCCTTTTCATCACGAAAACGCACTTCGCTTTTGGCAGGGTGCACATTGACATCCACTTCCCGCGGGTCAAGTTCTAAAAAAAGCAAACACTGCGGATAGTCACGGGTGGTTATTTTGCCTGCGTATGCCTGACGAATAGCTTTGAGCATAAGCTTATCATTGACCGCCCTGCCGTTCACATAAAAAAGCATTCTGTCTGCCCGCTGCTGTACAGAACGAGGATTGGAAATAAAACCGGTCAGATGCATGCCGTGGCTGAAATAGTCCACAGGAATCAGGGCTTCGATAATGGCACTCGACCAAATTTTGGCAAGCTTGTCTTTTTTTTCTTCATGGCTGAAAAATTCCATAACCGTGCGGGAACCGGAAACAAGGCTCATAGCCACATGATCAGCGCCAAGCGCCAAACGCATAAAAAGCTCTGCGGCACGTTTCAGTTCAGTGGCAGGATTTTTGAGGAATTTCAGCCGGGCAGGAATATTGAAAAATAAATCCCGCACTTCAATCAGCGTACCCTGCTGCAAACTTGCGGGAGAACTTTCTTTGATATCGCCGAAATTGACGCAGAGTTCATGAGCAACATCTTCATCTTTTGTTTTGGAAACAATGCGGAACTTGGAAACAGAAGCAATACTGGGCAGCGCTTCGCCCCGGAAGCCATAGGAAGAAATAGCGGATAAATCTGCCGTGGTCTGCAATTTACTGGTGGCATGGCGGGTCACGGCAAGTTCCAGTTCGTCCTGGGGAATACCTATGCCGTTGTCTTCAACAATGATACAGCTTTGTCCGCCGTCTTCAATGCTGACATGAACTTCAGTGGCTTTTGCGTCAAGAGCATTTTCCATGAGTTCCTTTACCACGCTGGCAGGGCGTTCCACCACTTCGCCCGCGGCAATCTGGTTGCGCAGTTCAGCAGGTAAAAGATGAATTTTTGCTCTTGTCATAGTCTGTATTGTTTACTGTTTCATTATTTTTGCATTCATACGTTTTTCAATCATACGAAGAACATAGGAAAGGCTCAGCGTTAAACACAAATATAAAACCGCAACGGCAAGCCATATTTCAAAGGCTCTGAAGTTAATCGCAATAATTTCCTGCCCGCGTCTGGTCAGTTCGGCAACGCCAATAACAACAAGCAGAGACGTATCTTTGAGCGAAATAATAAACTGGTTGCCAAGAGGGGGTATCATTCTTCTGAAAGCCTGCGGCCAGATAACATAGAGCATGGTTTGAAATTTATTTAAGCCGGTGGAGCGGGCTGCTTCCTCCTGTCCGTGGTGAATGGAAATAATCGCACCGCGCACAATTTCAGCAATATACGCCCCGGCATTGACGCCAATAGCAATAATCCCGGCAGTCACAGGAGGAATGCGAACGCCTAAGGCAAGGGGAAGCCCGAAATACAAAAACATAACCTGCACAATAAGCGGCGTTCCGCGGATAGTTTCAATATACGCAGTGGCAAGCAGCTTCAAAAATTTATTATGTCCGCAATTAATAAGACCTGTGATAATACCAAGCACAAGCCCCAGCGCCAAACCTGCGATAGTAATTAAAATAGTATATTCCAATCCGCCGATGAGAAGCGGAAAGGCGTCAACCATAACTTGAGGATGAAATTGAAAAGCCATAAATACCTTAAAAATGAATTAAATAAAACAAGCCTGTGAGCAGAATATGCCCACAGACTTTAGAAATTATTTACTATTTTGCTTCAGGTTCAGAGCCAAACCATTTAGCATACAATGCTTTATAGCTGCCGTCTTCAACCATGGAATCAAGAGCTGCGTTCACTTTTGCTGTTAATTCACTGCCTTGTGGGAATGCAATGCCATAGGATTGACCTTGGTAAAGAGGACCTACAACCGTAACAGCGCCATTGGAAGCTTTAGCCAAGTCTTTCAAAATTTGCTCATCGAAGAAAACGGCGTCAACGCCCTTTGCCATAAGTTCAAAAAGCAAACCGTCATTGTTGGGGAAGAGTTTTACTTCTTTCGCTTTGGTAAAGGTTGTGCGGAGATATTCGGCAGAAGAAGTTGCGGTTTTGGTTGCAACGATTTTACCTGCCAGGTCTTCAATAGTTTTTACTTTTTCAGCGTCTTCGGTGCGTACGGCAATCATAAGACCTGTGTTGTAGTAAGGTTTTGTAAAATCAACAACAGCAGCGCGTTCATCGGTAATAGTGATGCCGGCGATAGCTGCGTCAATGTTTTTGGTTTGAAGGGCGGGGATAATGCCGTTGAAATCCATGGGTTGGAATTTATATTGAAGATCAGCACGCTTTGCAAGTTCTTGCCAAAGTTCAATGTCAAAACCAGTGTAATTGCCGCTTTCGTCGCGGAATTCAAAAGGTTTAAAGTTTGTGTCGTGAGCAACAACAAGTTCTGCGGCACCGGCAGAAAAACTTATGCCCAGAACAAGTGCAAATGCGCCTAAAATTTTTGTAAGTTTTTTCATAGCAACTCCTTAAAAAATAAAAAGCTCCATACAGGAAAGCTTTTGTATTGACTTGGTCAGTATACACAAGTTTTAAATTAATGCAAACGAGAAAATACCATATCATTTCAATTGGATAACAGAAATTTTTACGCGACTGTACGATTTATTTCACAAATATGAAAAACAAATAAAAATGAGAATAAAAACAAGAAATTAGAGGAGATTTATTTTGCGTAAATATCGGTTTACGATAAGATTGGCGATATTTTGCTGGACTTTTTGCCTGCCGCCTGCCACAAGATTTTGGCGGAGCTTGCTGTCATTCAGTACCTTTTGCATGCATTTGCAGAGGGAATTGGCGTCATCATGGGGATAGAGCAGCGCACAGTCCACAGAATCAGATAAAACAAATTTTGTATGCGCAGCAAGGTCAGACGAAATCAGCACTTTTTCATCATTCCATGCCCCGTGTATCATGGCATAATCGCCCTCACCCTCGGAAGAGGCACAAATAACGCAGTCTGCCAGAGCATAAAAGACCTCAAAATACTGCTTGTCAATGAGCACCATATGAGCGGTAATTGCCATTTCCTCAGCAAGGGCAAGGGTATCCGGAATTTCCTCACCTTTTTCAAGGCAGACAAAGAAATATAATTTGTCGGCATTTTCTTCCAAACAAAGCTGTTTTATGGCTGCAAAAACAATTTCTTTATCCACAGCATGTTCACAATAGGAATGGAAAAAATACACAAATTTTTGCGTATCTTTTTTAAGATACGCTTTTTTGCGGACAGGTTCCGCAGTTGAAAACGAAAACGGAAAATAGGGCAGAATTTCAAGGGTATTCTGCAAATTATACTGTTTTGTCAATAAATTATACAGTCCGGGTGACGTACAGAAAAATTCATCAAATTTATTTTTTACCAGCGCTTTTAAATAAGGATATTCTTTACTTTTATTCAGATTATTTTCCTGCTCAATCTGCACACGCTCATGCCAGTCACCCACAATTTTCAGAGCAGGAAAACTTTTTTTCAGCCACAGCGCAAGCCTCAGGGCATTTTCATCAAAAGCGTGGATATGGGTAACGGCATGCATTTTTACATATTTTTTCAGCGTAAAATACTGCATCAGCCCATTGCCGGCTATTTCCTTAAACTGCATAAACTGCGCGCTGGCAAAACCCGCATTTTGTGAATTCTCAGGGCACACAAACAAAAAATCCACATCGCGTGCTTTCAGGGACACCAACAGATTTTGAGATTGCTTATGAATACACTCCCCGGTGCTGATAAATAAAATTGCCATATTTTTTCCAATACGCTTTCAAATTAACGAGGTCTATTTAAGACCAAGTTTTTACTTGTGTCAATATGAAACAGCCAAAATTTTTGCAAATTTAAAACTTGAAAAAGAGGGAAAATCAGGATAGATAAATTTAAATCAATTCTATGAGATTATTATGCTGAATATATTTTTTTCCCTTCTTTTATTTAGTCCTCTTGCTCTTGTTTCTCCCTGCCATGCGCAAACGGCTGCACAATCCCTGACGGGTTTCGCGGATATGCCTGTTCCTTTTGAACCTGTCACGCAGGATAATGCCGTCAATATTGAAATGTTAAAACTCTATGCTGAAAATCCGCAAAATGCAGCTATCCCGGCGGATATTCTGGCTATTTTACAAAACAGGAACAGTCTGGAACCGCCTGCCATTATCCGCAGGGCAAGCACGGCAGCGGTTGAAAATGACTTGCAGCATACCTTTTTCCCTGCAAATGCACCACGCACGGGAACAATAACAAATCCGGCGCTGCCTCAAACAAAATCCCCAAACCTGACCATGGTGAATGAAATTGCAAAAGACCCCAAACTCTTGCAGTCTATACCCCTTGATGAACTCAATAACCTTATTTTGGCAAGTACAAGCCGCTCTGAACTGACAGGACAAACAGGCGGAGCAATACCCGCTCTCTCCCCATCAGGACTGCCCGCGGCAAACATGCCCGATATGCCCATGGCACAATCAGCTTTTACGCCGGCTTTGCCCCAAGTTAATACTATGCAGAATTTTCGGCTCATTGCCGCCAAACAGCAAGTGACTGATGCAAATACAGGAGCAAACGCCAATGCAGGCACAGCTGCCAATCCTGCCAAAGTAAACAGTGCTGACAGCACAGAACTCAATCAGGAAGAAATACAAAAGGTCAACAATCCGCAATTTTCCCCTGTCACCAATGCTTTTTTAGCGCTCAAACTGGACGAACTGGAAGAAAAACTCAGACAGGGCGATGAAGAAGCTCCTTTTACCCTGGCATATGCCTATTTCAACGGCACAGCAGGCACAAAAGATACCAAACGTGCCTTTGCGCTTATGGAAGACCTTGCCATAACAGGCAATACCCGCGCCATGGTGGAACTGGGCAGAATGTATGAAGCAGACGGTCCGAACCGGAATATTATGCGCGCGGCAAATTATTACCAGCAGGCAATCAGCAAGGGAGATATCAACGGCAAATATCATCTGGGCATGCTTTATTATAAAGAAAAATTCGGGCAGGGCGACCAGGCGTTGAAACATGCCATTTACGCTTTCCGTGAAGCTGCCGCCAAGGGACACGCTCCCTCCATGTATCAGCTTGCAACCATGTATGAAAAAGGTGTCGGCTTTAGCAAGGATATGGGACAAGCCGTGCAGTTATACAGAAAATCCGCCCATGCGGGTTATGCTCCTGCCCAGCTGCAAGTAGGGCTGTTCTATGAAAACGGCATCTTAGTGCCTAAGAATGAAACACTGGCAGCCGCATGGTACACCAAAGCCGCCGAACAGGGACTGCCCACAGCAGAATATCTTTTGGCAGGCATGTACAGACAAGGCTTGGGCATACCCAGAAATTTGGCACAGGCTCAAATTTTATACGAAAATGCCGCAAAATCAGGACTTGTGGACGCACAGTACGATTTAGGAGTATTCTATTTGCTTAAATCAGAATTTCAGGACTATAAAAAAGCAGAATACTGGCTGCAAAAAGCTGCCGATCAAAACGATACGCAAGCCCGCGAAATTTTACTGCAAGTACAGCAAAAACTTGCAAAACCAAAAAAATAGGATTGCAGCAATGTACTATCCGTTAATGAGTAAAGCTCTTGATGTAGGCTGAAGTGCGAAAACGGCTCCGGAGGTTCTGGACCAGCTTCTTCTGTGCCTGCCCAAACAGCAGTCTTCTTTATTACTGACTGACCCCAGCCATAATGAAGATGCTTTTGTTGTGTCTTTGCCCACATCCCTGCTGACGGATAAAAATGCGGACCAAAACAACGGCACTGCCCTCAATTACGCTTTAGTCCAAAGTATTGATGTCATTGCCCCTCTCGGCAATAATCCCCGCCTTTTCGGGCAGAGTGCCGCCTGCAATGCGCTTTCCGATGTGTATGCTATGGGCGGACAAGCCTACACTGCCATGAATATTTTATCCTTTTCAGCCTGTGATACGCCCCTTGAAGTGGTGCAGGAAATTTTACAGGGCGCTTTTGATAAAATTGAGGAAGCTGGGGCATTTTCCTGCGGCGGACATACCCTTGAAAGCAAAGAACTGCGCTTCGGTCTTTCTGTGACAGGCTATGTCAATAAAAATCATTTCAGCCAAAATAAAAATCTCCATGCAGGTGATATTCTCCTGCTGACAAAACCCCTCGGCACAGGCGTTTTGAGCACGGGCATACGCGGCAAATGGGACCATGCAGAGGAAGCAGAAAAGGAACTGTTTTCCCATACCACACGGCTTAATTCCCATGCTGCAAAAATTATCCGGGAATTTCAAATAGAAGCAAGCACGGACATTACAGGTTTCGGACTTATGGGACACAGCCTTGAAATGGCAAAAGCGTCTCAAAAAAGCATTATTTTCGAGCAGGCAAAAATCCCCTTTATGAACTATGTCACAGACTACGCCAAAAACGGGCTTATCCCCAAACGCTGTTATGACAACAAGCGTTTTGCGGCACCTTTTGTGCGTATTGGCGAAGCGGTACCGGAACTTATTGCCACCCTTTGCCATGACCCGCAGACATCAGGCGGAATTTTGCTGGCTGTGCCCCCTGAAAAGCTTGACAAGGTAAAGCAGGCTCTGGAAAATGCAGGTGATAAAGCGTATCAGATTGGCAGGGTCACGGAAAAACAGGACTGTTATATTTTCCTTGTATAATATATTCATATCAACCGGTAACTATATAAAATTATTTAGAATAGTATGAAATTATCCCTGCAAAAATGCATACCCCACATCGCGCTGATTATCGGCATGACAGCCTGGGCAAGTTCCTTTATCGGGCTCAAGTTTGCCCTGTCTGCCTATAGTCCTTTTCAAGTCATTGCCGGGCGTATGTTTTTTGCAAGTCTCATCTGTCTGCCTTTTTTAAAACAGCTGCTTCATCTGTTCAAAGACAAACGCAAAGCCCTTATTCTACTGGGCGGAACACTTTGCGAGCCTTGCTCCTATTTCCTTTTTGAAACCGCGGCACTGCGCTATACTTCGTCTGCACAGGCAGGCATGGTGCTTGCCATTATGCCCCTTTGCGTGGGTTTTTGCGCATGGCTTCTGCTCAAGGAAAAACAAAGCCTGTTTGCGTGGATAGGCTTTATTTTGGCTTTTTTCGGAGTTTTTTGGCTTTCTTTCAGCGGCGAAACCAGCCAGTCTGCCCCCAATCCGTTTTTAGGCAATATGCTGGAACTGGGGGCTGTTTTCTGCGGCGTGGGCTATACCCTTTCCTGCCGCAGTCTGACAGCAACGATAAGTCCTTGGGTCTTTACCGCAGGCATGAGTTTTGTGGGACTTCTTTTTTATTTGCCTTTGAATTTGCTCCCTCTTGAGTTTACACCCGTTGTCCTTGATGTGGAAATCCCCGGCTGGCTGCCTTTCTTTTCCATTTTTTATTTAGGTGTTGTGGTCAGCATGCTGGGCTATGGATTTTATAATTTTGGCGTCTCACGCCTTTCTGCCACAGAAGCGGCTGCCTATATCAACCTTATCCCTGTGATTACCCTGATTATCGGCGTTGTCTTTTTGCAGGAAAGCCTGACAACAACCCAATATATTGCCTCTCTTGTTATTTTATCCGGCATGCTTTTAAGCCAATACAAAACAAAAAATAAGGATAAAGCATGAGCAATTTTATCGCAATGCCCCCAACATCAGGCATTTTTTCTTCCGGCGGATTATCAGCATCAGGCGAAAAAACACTTGGATCCAGCCTTGCCGAAGATTCTGCCAAAAACACCCTCTTTGATTTTTACCGCATGAGTGCCTGCATAAGCCACGAACTGGGGATTATTCTGCCGCAGCTAAAAATGCGTCTGGCTGTGGCGGAATCCTGCACCAGCGGACTCCTTGGCACCGCAATCACCCAGATAAGCGGCGCAAGCAATTGGTTTGAAGGCGGCATTTTATCCTACAGCAATGAGATAAAACACAATCTCCTGGGCGTTGAAGAAAAAATATTGAAGACCTTTGGCGCTGTCAGCGCGCCCACTGTCTGCCAAATGGCAAGCGGCGTCTGTTCTGCTGCAAAATGCCATTTCGGGCTTTCCATTTCAGGCATTGCAGGACCTGGCGGCGGCAGCAAAGAAAAACCTGTCGGCACTGTTTTTATCGGACTTTCCCTGCCTAAAAATTTTATGCAGTTACGCAAAAAAATTAAAATCAAAAAAGGGCAGGCGCTTGAAAACGGCATGGAGCAAAATTGGCTCAAATCCTGTCAGCTGATGAAACATATATACATGCAGCAGGAAAGCAAAACCGTCGTCCTCGGCGCTTTTGAAACAAGAGCACGGCATTTTCTTTTTGAGGGCGACAGAGAAAGCATACGCCAAAGCGCCACCCTCATGGCGCTGTATTTTGCCTATGAAAATCTTATGACAGAATAAAATCACACAGTAATTTTATAAAAAAGCCAACTGCATACAAGAGAGTTGGCTTTTCTATTTATAATGTATTGCGTTCAAAACAGTATATTATAAACTTTTCTTTTTTACCTTATTCACTTGGCAAGTGATAATGCCGTCAGAAGCAGATTTGAAACAGCCGTTACAGGAAACACTTTTTGCAGGGCTGGGGTCAGTTTTCCAGCGAAGGGGCAGATCAGGTTCACACACAAGAGGACGCCCAAAGGAGACAGCGGCAATTTTTGTTTTGGCAAGCGCTTCCTCAATTGCTTCCGGTGTACGATAGCCGCAGACACTGATAACCGAAACTGAAACTTCTTCTGCCACCTTGGCGGCATAGGGCAGAAAGGGAGCTTGCTGATTTTTGCGAAGAACAGGACTAAAATCGTCTCCCGCCATACCTGATGAAATCTCTATAAAATCCATGCCCCGTTTTGCAAGCTCCTTACATACCCATAAGGATTCTTCCGGCTGAATGGAATTTTCCTTTAAATCACTGAAAGGAAATTTAATCCCAATCACATAGTCTTTGCCCGCTGCCGCACGGACTGCCTCATATATTTCAAACACGAGACGGGCGCGATTTTCAATTCTGCCGCCGTATTCATCTGTTCGTTTATTGGTAATGGGTGAAAGAAAGGAGTTGAGCAAAAAACCATGAGCCGCATGGATTTGCACACCGTCAGCGCCCGCTTCTTTACAACGCAAAGCCGCACGCACATAATCCTGTACCAGTTTTTCCAGTTCTTCCCTGCTTGCTTCATGGAATATGCATGTCCCACTCACTTTTACTTCGGAAACGGAAAATTTATCATAGCCCTCTGCCTGACTTGTTTTTGCACCGCAATGCTGTAACTGCACAATTAGTTTTGCGCCGTGAGCATGCACCGCCGCTGCCATTTCCCGCATATCCTGCACATAGCCCGCATATTCGGTATTCACCATAATGGGGGCAACACTGCCGGCTTTGCGCACAGCCTGCATGCCTGTAATAATCAGCCCTGCCCCGCCTTTTGAAAGCTCCTCATAGCGCGTCCTGATTTTGTCTGAAATCCGCCCGTTTTCTGCCCCGTATTCAAACATAGCGCTTGCCGCAAGGCGATTGGCAATCGTTAAATTTCCAATCTGAAATGGACTGTACATAGTTTTTGACATATGCTTCTCCTTTTTATTGTATATACATCAAAATGGTTAAAAATTTTATCGCTCAAATTTGAACCTATCCCTATTCCCTATAAATCTTGAAATAATAAAAGCAGACGCTCCAATTCTGCAAGATTTTCTCTGCCGACTTTATTCTCAATTTGCCTTTGGGCTGAATGCCATAACGCCGCTGCCTGCTGATAGTTTTTCTCTCCTTTTGATGTTAAAACAAGCACGCTGTCTCTTGCTCCGGCATTTTTTTTATCTTCGATATAGCCTGCCTGCAAAAGCGGTTTTAAACTGCGCGCCAGCGTGGAGCGGTCAAGCAAAGTGTACTGCGCCAATTCCCGCACATTGCAGGTACCCAGTCTATTTATGGCAAAGAGCAGGGAATACTGCCGAGAGGTCAGCCCTGACGGCATAAGCACAGTATCGTAAAAATTGATTACATTTTCAGCGCTTCTGCGCATTTTCAAGCAGTGGCAACCGGTATTATCTATGCATTTTCCCATATCTTTTCCTTTTATTGTATATACAACATAAAACAAAACAAAAAATCCGTCAATAAAAAATTAACATAAAAAGTTTTAAGAAAGAACACAGGGAGAGAATTTTTATAATTTTAGAACAATTCCGATAAATCTTGAGAATTTTATTTTTATACGCTTTTATATTAAAAAGTTTTGAGAGAGGGTACAGGGAGAGAACTTTTCTAAAAGTTCTCTCCCTGTAACGTTCTCAATAAGTAACGAAAATATTTTATCTGCAATTACTTATAAAAAGGATACACAGCTTTGGCACGTTTATGGGCATTTTCCAGGCGGGCATAGAGTTCCTTTTTATATTTTGCAAAGTCTTTAATAGGGCGGGCGGCAACGCCTGATTCCATGGCAGCCTTGGCAACGGCAATGGTTTCCACTTCCAAAATACGGGGATCCAGCGGTTTTGGAAGAATATAATCAAAACCAAACTTGAAATCCTGTCCGTTATAGGCTTTTTTCACTTCATCAGGAATATGTTTTTCTTTGGCAAGGTCAGCCAGCGCATAAGCAGCCGCAATTTTCATGGCTTCGTTGATTTCTGTTGCACCAACATCTAAAGCCCCTCTGAAAAGGAAAGGAAAACCTGATACGTTATTAATCTGATTAGGGTAATCGCTTCTGCCCGTGCCGATAATGCAGTCCGGCACAGCCTTTTTGGCTTCTTCGTAAGTGATTTCAGGTTCCGGGTTTGCGCAGGCAAAAATAAGAGGCTGCGGGTTCATGGATTTGAGCATGTCACCATTAATCACGCCCTTGCGGGAAAGCCCAAGGAAAACATCAGCGCCCCGCATGGCTTCTGCCATGGTGCAGGCAGTTTTTTGGGCAAAGCGTTTTTTATATTTATTTAAATCGGTTCTGCTCCGGCAGATAAGTCCTTTGGAGTCAAACATGAAAATATTTTTGCGTTTGACGCCAAGGGCAACATAGAAATTAGCACAGGCAATGGCAGCCGCACCGGCTCCGGAAATAACAATTTTGCAGGCAGAAATTTTGCGTTTGGTGAGGGCACAGGCATTGATTAAGCCCGCACCTGAAATAACAGCTGTTCCGTGCTGGTCGTCATGGAACACAGGAATATTCATTTCTTTTTTCAGGCGTTCTTCAATGTAAAAACATTCAGGAGCCTTGATATCTTCAAGGTTAATGCCGCCAAAGGTTGGCTCTAAAGATTTGACAATCTGACAAAGTTTTTTAGGGTCTTTTTCGTTTAGTTCAATGTCAAAGACATCTATATCCGCAAACATCTTGAAAAGTAAGCCTTTGCCTTCCATAACAGGCTTGGCGGCCTTGGCGCCGATATTGCCGAGCCCCAGCACTGCCGTGCCATTGGAAACGACAGCCACAAGGTTTGCACGTCCGGTATATTCGTCAGCCAGCGTTTCATCTTCATAAATTTTCATGCAGGGAACAGCAACACCCGGAGAATAGGCAACAGACAAATCTTTTTGGGTTTCGCACTGCACGGTGGGGATAACTTCAACTTTGCCTTTGCGGGGTGAGCTGTGATACGCAAGAGCTTCTTTATCTGTATATAAAGCCATATATTCTCCTTTTGATAAAAAAAGTGGCAAAGCGTTTGCCTTGCCACAAAATTATGAATGCATAAAAAAATTATGCTTCGGTAATAGTAATAGCGTCGTGTTCGCAAACGCCTGTGCATGATTCACAGCCAAGGCATTCGTCAGGAGTTTTTGGTTCGCTTTTACCGTCAACGAGTTCGTAAATGCTTACCGGGCAAATATCAACACATTCTCCGCAACCTACGCATTTATCAGCGTCTACACTTACACTGTAACCCATAATGTCCTCCAAAGGGGCAGTTTTTACTGCCATAAAAAAGTTTACCACAAGTGGTTAATATCCAATAGCCTGCTAATCGTTCTCTGTCAAGTATTATGCATAAAGTATATTTAAAATTTCCCTATTTTTGTGCCAGGTCCATAAACTGCGCAATATTATGCGCTGTTTCTTCGACAAATTCTTCATAAGAAAGCGCGTCCTTTCTTTCTTTGGCAATGATTGTATGCGGTCTGTTTTGCAGACTTTCCTTAGGAATAACTCCAAATTCAGGCGGGAAGGCATTTTCAAAATACATTTCCTGGAAGCCGGCAAATTTCAGCGCATGGGCTGTTGCGTCCAAAATGGCAAATTCATGGGTGATTTTGCCCTGTTCCTTAGCCGCCACAAGCCCTGCCAGACATTCACCGCCCTGCGTGCAGGCAATGTGTCCGTTTCTGTTGGCAATAATCATTGCATTCATTATGGCCTGTTCTGTGACCTGCACCACATTGAAATCACCGCCCAGTGCTTCATATTCTGCCGCCAGCTTTTGCACGCGCGGGAAGGAAACAGGATTGCCGATCATGGCAGCCTGCGCAACGCTCGCTTTAACCTGTACGGGGTGATAGATGCGGTTTTCCCTGTTTTGGTGATAATATTGATAGACAGGGTCGGCATGGTGTGACTGCACGCCGAACAAACGCGGCAATTCTTCAATAATATTCAGCTTTTTCATTTTGATAAAACCGGACATAATTGCCGTGATATTGCCTGCATTGCCGATGGGCACAAAGAGAGCTTTATTTTTCATATCCCAGCGAAATTCCTGTGCAACTTCATAGGCATAGGATTCCTGTCCCAAAATACGCCAGCTGTTTTTGGAATTCAAAAGCGCAACACGGTAATGGGCTGCAAGGTATTCAACCACTTTCATGCAGTCGTCAAAAACACCCGGAATTTGCAAAACAGTTGCACCGCTCCCAAGGGGCTGTGATAATTGCTGCGGCGTTACTTTTCCCTCAGGCAAAAGCACCACGGTTTTAATGGGGTCGCCCACATAGGCGCCGTACAGGGCTGCTGCGGCAGACGTATCGCCCGTTGACGCACAAACGGTGAGAATATTGCTCCAGCCGTGCCTGCGCACCATGGATTTTAAATAACTGAATGCCCCTGCCATGCCTCTGTCTTTGAAAGAAGCCGAAGGGTTTTGTCCTTCATGCTTAAATGCAAAATCAATGCCCAAATCTTCACGAAGAGCCTTGGATGCCGTAATCACAGGGCTGTGCCCGTCGCCCAGATAAATAATATCTTCTTCTTCCAAAACAGGCGCCATAAATTCATAATAACGGAAAATCCCTTTCAGTGCCTGACAATTGGTTGCCCGTCGTTCGTCAAAAATTTCCTGCCATTTTTTGCCGGAAATTTTCTTATGCTCGTCAAAATCCTTATCATTTAATAAAAGCACGCCCCCGCAGTTCGGGCAGGTATACAAAAGCTCGTCAATGCTGTGATGAGCATTGCATTTTGTGCAGACATATTCCATTTCATGGCGTATCACAGGAAAAGAAGACATATAAACTCCCAAATTCTGCGCCGGCACAGCGGCACATTTAAAGTATCAAACACTTTCTTCAAGCTAGTATAAAATCCTTGCCCATGTCAATAGGAGACACCATATGCCATTTTTCTTAATGTATTTATCAAAATTGACAAACTACTTCTTTAGGAGTATATTTTTAAAAAGGAGATTCGCTCGTTATGCTCATAAAACTTTACCACGGTTCGTCAGTTATTATCGAAAAACCTTTATTTGGATATGGCAAGCCCTACAATGATTATGGACGGGGCTTTTACTGTACTGGCAGTCTTGAAATGGCAAAAGAATGGGCTGTCAGCGCGGAACAGGACGGCTATGCCAATTGCTATGAAATTGAGTGCAGCAATCTTCACATTCTTGAACTGGGTGCCCCAAAATACAATATACTCCATTGGCTTACCGTGCTCCTGCAAAACCGTGAATTTGATATTCCCTCCAGTCTTGCACTTGACGCCAAAGAATACTTACTTGCCAATTTTACTATTAATTACGAGAGTTACGACATAATCATCGGTTATCGGGCTGATGACAGTTATTTTTCCTTTGCACAGGATTTTCTCAATGGCACCATTTCTTACCGTCAGCTCAATAATGCCATGCATCTTGGTAAACTTGGGCTGCAATTTGTTCTCAAAAGCAGGAGCGCATTTGAACAAATTAAATTCATCGGCAGTGTAATTGCCAAAAGCAGTGAATGGTATGCGAGGAAAATATTCCGCGATAAATCCGCTCGCCATGAATATTTTAACGCAGAAAAAAACCGTCGGCAGCGCGGCGATTTATATATTACACAAATTATAGATGAGGAAATAAAACCTGATGATCCACGCTTACGATAAAATCTACCTTGAAAAAGCCCGTGCTGTTCTTGGTCGTATGCTGGACTTTGCAGTGCATGATCTGAAATATAATCTTGCTGATTTTTTTGATTTATTCATTAAATCAGGGATTGCAAAACGCTTTGAAACAGGCGATTTTACTGTTATTACGGGAATGTCCGGCGTAGAACTTGCGTATACAATTCTTGAGCAGTCAGGCGTAAAAAGAGAACGCATAAAACCAAACTACACTGTCAATCGTAGTGAGGAATTTTGGCTGGGCTGGGCGCTCGCCTATTACCAATGGGCAACCTCATTAAGCTTTGCAGAAATTATTCAAAATATCCCTCTCAAAGAGATTTTATCCCTTTATTCACCCTATCATGAAATGGATATCAGACAATTTGCCGATAAAATGAATATGCTCTATAAAGCAAGGAAATCAGAAACAAATCTTAAAATCCTGCGAAAAAAAGTCGGGATCACGCAAAGACAGCTTGCGGATTTATCCGGCGTTCCGGTGCGGACAATTCAGCAATACGAACAAAAACAAAAAAACATCAACAAAGCCCAGGCAGAATATCTTATAAAACTGGCTAAGGCATTATGCTGTACAGTTGATGCATTAATTGAAAAATGTGAATAAAACATATTTTTTCACACAGCTGACATAAGGATTGAACTTTTTAAAGCTATTACAATATAAAAAAACAGTATAAGCGCAGTAAGTTTACTGTGCCTTTTTTATTTCTGCAAAATTATATAACAATCTTGTCATAAATTTCTGCTAAAATCACATTTTGCCGCTTATAAAAGGAAAAAATATCTTCCTGTTGCTGCCGTGGAATGTTAATGGCAGTATAAAAAGGAAGCGTCCTGGAGACAGCCGCATATAAATATTCCCTGGCGGGTTTTATTATATCATTGGGTCTTGTCATGCTTGTGTCTTCACCAATCTCACAAGCCTTTGCAGAAACTAAGTATCTTCGGCAGGCAATGGGGCGCACAGGATAAACCATGCAGGAGCCCTTGCTGTTGAAAAGGCATAACGTATCGTTATACTGTCCGTTTTTTCGCTTCTGTAATTTTTCCCGCAAAAAAGCCTGATTTTCTTTGGTCAGCATTGTCTGCACATACCATTTCAAGCCAAGGCACTCCAGCGTTGAAAGAGGAATAATATGATGACAGCAGGCAATACAGCCTTCATGGCAGGCGGGCTTTTTCAACGCTTTTTCGATTGCCTTTGCCACGCTCACATCAATAACCGCATAACAATCAAAAAGGAGTGATAACCACGGATTATTCCGCTCATGCTCTTTCATCTGCACACGGCAGGGCAATATTTCTTCTTGTAGTTTCTGCATATTTTACTGACAAACTGTTTAATTTTTTCACAGACAAGAGCATTTCCGAAAATAGTTGCAATTTATTTTTCTTGGGGAGAATTATATCTCTGCTGTCGCTGCTTTAGTCGTTGTGACGCAGGAAACTACGAAT
>CAOMFZ010000020.1:0-18292 GCA_948482415.1 uncultured Mailhella sp. | reverse complement strand
TTTTTCCCCTGCATAAAAATTTGCAAGATTTATCGAAACGCTTTAGGCAGCAGAGCTAAAGTTTTTCCCCTGCATAAAAATTTGCAAGATTTATCGAAACGCTTTAGGCAGCAGAGATAAAGTTTTTCACCTGCATTAAAAATTTTAAGCATTGCAGGAAAAGTTTTAATTATACCAAACGATTGATTGGCAGTTGATTTTGCTGATAGTTCTTTTGGAAATTATTGGCTGTGCTGATATAAGAATTTAATGCCCGTGTTTGTTCTTGGGAATTGACTGTCGGAACAGGGGCAAATGAAGCAGATATTTCGGCAGGAACTTCATTGGTGCCGATATTTTTTTGTATTGTGTTTTTTCCGCCCTGCAGAACTGCATTGTCAGAAATTGAGCCGATGCCGACATGAATAATGCCTGTGCCTGTATTCAGATTTGCATTATCTTTGAGCTCATTGACGGAAATAGTGCCGTCGCCCATAATGCTTGTATAGGCATTGTCTTTGATTGTACCTATGGCGACATTATTGTAATAGGCGCTGTTGATATCTACTGTGGCAGTATTGGCGGCAGTCTGGATTTTAGTATGGGAAAATTGTTCCGCATCGAGATTGACAGTTGAATTATCTTTTATGGTATTGGCAAAAAGTGAGGTTGTATGCCCGGAAACGGCAAGATTGGAATTTCCCGCAATAACATTGCATTGCAGGTTTGCGCTTTGAGAGCTTTTCAGCTCCATATTGGTGTCTGTAAGCGTACCTGTATTGATAGTATTGCTGATACCGTCAACTGTAATAACATCATTTTGTGAATGTGAAAATTTAGCATGGGTGAATTTTGCCGCAGATTCAATATAGTTGTTCTTGCTGTTTTGCAGATTAAGGGAAGTTTTCTCGCCTGCGGCATGAATAAGCGTATTTTCTGTTCTTCCAAAAATATTGAGCTTTGATTCCTGATTGAAAGAATTGGATTCAAATTGAATACTGTTATGCAGGCTTTCCTGTAAATTGATGCTGTGCGTGCCTTTTTCAAGGTTCAGCGTACTGCCGGTGAGCCTGCCTGTATTTAATTGTACATTGCTGTTTCTGGCGTTGACAGTACTGTTGTCAGTGTTTCTAAAATTCAGCGTATTCTTGCCGCCGGCAAGGGAAATCGCGGCATTTTGCAGTTCTTGCCCAATAATGGTGTTGTCGCCGTTTTGGGTATTAATCTGCACATTCTGCATATTTTCCTTAAGAATGATAGTATTGTTTCCTCTGGCTTGTATGTTTGTATTGTCAGCTAACGCAAAAACTGTATCATTTTTGGCATTAATTGTTCCGCCCCTGGAATTGATACGCACAGACTTTTTGTTTTCGTCTAAAATATTGCCTTGAAACTTGGAAATTTTTCCGTCTGCATGATATTTTTTACTGATATTATCCTGCTCAAAGAAAATAGCAGTGGAATAATCTTCGTTTTCCTGTACATTGACATTTTGATTGACATTGAATTGAAAACTTCCGCCGTTATTTCGGTGGTATGTGCCGGTAATGCCGTTTTGATTTTGGACTAAGGACAAGGTGCCGTTTTGCAGGGCAATGGAGTTGGTATTCGCCCGATTGTCTGCCTGAGCATTTGCAGGGGAATTGGCAGGATTATTAAGAGCAGAAGACTTGGTATTTTGCCGAATAACTTGTGCAGATTTGGAAATCTGTACATTATCCTGCGCAGAAAAAATATTTTGGAAAGAGGATTTCTGTGCAATGGACGCAGGAACAGAACTCTGCAAAGCTGCTGTATTTTGCAAAGGTCCGGCAAGAGCTGACGTCCTTGGCTGCCGGTTTTGCGAAAAGCTGTTTTCTGCTGAAAATTCAATTTGAATTTCGCTCATTTCCTAATCCTCTATTCCACCATATCGGAAAAGGGGTGAAAAGCTTTAGGCAAAAAGTGCGGCGGACAAGCAAAAAAAACAATTAAAAGAGTGAATAAGAAAACGAAAACTATTAAACTTGCGCGACTTTGTAATGCATGATAAATTATGAGCAACTAACGTATTGAGGGAAATATGTCTGAATTAACACCAAAGAAAAAAGGTATTTTTAGAGAATACGGCGAAGCGCTTCTTGTTGCTCTTTTAGTAGCTGCTTTTATTCGTTTATTTTTGGTTTCTGTGTTTACCATTCCGTCAGGTTCCATGCTTGATACCATACAAATTGGTGATTATATTTTAGTCAATAAATTGAGTTATGGTTTGAAACTTCCGTTTTCAAATACATGGATTTATAAGGCGGAAGGTCCGCAATATGGTGATATTATCGTGTTTAAATATCCCAAAAATCCGTCTGTTGACTATATAAAACGGGTTGTGGGCTTGCCCGGGGATATTATTGAAATGCGCGACAAGCAATTTTACCGCAACGGTGAAAAGGTGGAAGAGGACTATATTATTCAAACGCGTCCTCATTATTATGGTCCTCTTGATAATATGCCGCCGTTTAAAGTGCCTGCTGACGAATATTTCTGCATGGGGGACAATCGGGACAATTCTGAAGATTCCCGTGCATGGGGCACTGTCAGCCGTGAAGAAATTTACGGCAAGGCATGGCGCATTTACTGGTCTTGGGACAGTAAAAACAATTCTTTGCGTTTTAGCCGCTTAGGCAAAAAATTAGAGTAAATTATGATTAAAGTTTATACCTATAGTCTGGGCTGTCCGAAAAATTTAGTTGATACAGAGCATGTTCTTGGTTCGCTCGGCGAATATGAAATTGTTGAGGAACTGGAAGAAGCAAGCGTTGTCTTTATCAACACCTGTGCCTTTATTCAAAGTGCCGTGGAAGAATCTGTTGCGACTATTGTGGAAGTTGCCACGCAGGCAAATGAAGATTGTTTTATTATTGTCTGCGGCTGTTTGGTTGGGCGTTACGGTGAGTGCGAGCTGAAAAAGGAAGTGCCTGAAGTTGGCTTGTGGCTTGATACAAAGGATATAGATAATTGGGGAAGCCTTGTGGCTGCCGCTGTGCAGGAACATTTTGGAATTAAGCTTTCTGCTCCCTGTTATCAGTCTTTTACTTATAACAATACACTTGTACAAGTTCCGGTTCACGGCAGAAAAGTAACCACAGGCTCTTATGCATGGCTGAAAATTGGTGAGGGCTGCCGTCATACTTGTTCCTTTTGCACTATTCCCTCCATTCGCGGATCCTATCGCTCCATTGATAAAAAAATCCTTGTGCCGGAAGCAAAGCAAATTGTGGACAGCGGCATAAAAGAATTAATTTTGGTTGCGCAGGACGTGACAGCCTGGGGAAGTGATACTGATGATAAGGATTTGCGTCCCCTGCTGGATCAGCTCCTTGGTCTGGACTGTTTGGAACGCTTGCGCCTCATGTATCTGTACCCTGCCGGAATGACTGATAGCTTGCTGCAATATTTACAGCAGGCAGGCGATAAATTCGTGCCGTATTTTGATATTCCGCTGCAGCATGCTGATACGGAGATTTTATCTCAAATGGGCAGACCTTTTGCGCAAAATCCGGAAATAGTGGTGGAAAAAATCCGCAAATATTTCCCCGATGGGGCACTGCGCACCAGTCTTATTGTCGGTTTTCCCGGGGAAACCGACAAGCAGTTTGATACGTTGTATAATTTTGTGAATAAAACGCGTTTTCATCAGCTCGGCGTATTTGCCTACGAGCAGGAAGACGGAACAAAAGCTGCCTGTATGCCGGGTCAAGTGGAACAAAGCGTCAAAAATTCCCGCAGAAATGAAATTATGGAATTACAGGCAGACATCAGTGAGGAAATTTTAGAGCAGTATCTGGGCGAGCGTATGCCTGTTTTGATTGACAGGGAGCACGAGGAATGGCCGGGGCTTTATGTTGGGCGTACCTGGTTTCAGGCTCCTGATGTGGACGGTATTACCTATGTTTCTGCTCCGCCTGAACAGGAAATTAAACCGGGCATGCTTGTGAAAGCAGATATTACCGAAACCCAGCAATATGATTTAGTTGCGTTAATATAGGTGAAGTATGAAAGCTATTCTTTTTATTTTATTGAGTATATTTATTGCTCAGCCTGCTTATGCAGATGAGCTTGCAGGACTTTGGGAAACCTCTTCTGATAAATATATTTATTTCAAAGAAGACGGAACTTTCTCTTTTATCAACAGTAAAATTTTTACCGGTTATTCCTGGCAAAGAACAGAAGAAAATACCATTAAACTGCACTTTTTTGATGTTTCTGCCGACAATGTGCAGGAGAAAGACTGCCTTGCCGTTATTTCCGGTTCAACGCTGACTTTTGAAGTTGACGGCGAAGTGTATACTGTCAAAAAATCTTCAAAAAAAGTGACGACTTTCAAGGGTGAAATTTTTTATCGCGAACGCATACAGCTTCCTCCAAAAGTGAATGTCCGCTATGCACTGTATAAAAATGGCGAAACCGTGCCGTTTGCCCTGTATTTTATTCCTACAGCTGGCAGAACGCCTTTGCCTTTTTCTTTTGACTGTGTAGTAAATTCCGGAGATAAAATTTCAGTGAGTGCGGCTATTGCTCATGAAAATATGCCGTTATTCACAACGCCGGAACCTGTGAGTCTTGAAGAAAAAAATATCTTGCTGAGACGGGCAGAACAAGCCACACAGGCAAAGGAACTCCCTGTGCCTGCAGCTTTTTTGAGCGCGCAGGGTGATGTGATTTTCCTTGAAAAAAATAATCTCGCCATTGTCAAAAAACAAAATGCGCTTTCCATAGCCCATTGGGCACAAATTGACAGAAATCATAATTTGGAACTTATCCAAAGAAATGATGTGCCTGTGACGGCAAAAATTCAAGATGAAAATACTTTTATTTTCAGTCAATTTGAGGATAAAAAGGGCATTTCCTTTTCACGGGTGGAAAAAGAATTTTTTGTGATTGGAAAGTTTAATGTTACAGGTGTGCTGCAGGGCACAAAAGACGGCTTGGATTTTGTCGACTGTGCGTCTTTGTGCCGTTTGCCCATTGCCCATAAAGGCGTTATTGCAAAAGCATTCCCAAATAATTCTTTTGCGCGTCCCTGCATGGTGGATATGGAGCTTATTCTGCGCCGTCTGGAAAATGGGGAAATTGATGCCTATCCCGTTAAAGCAGCAAAAGCACAAGATAAAGGAATATGTGAATCCATGGTTAAAAATATGGGAATTGCCGGCATAGAAAATACCTATTGGCGTTTGACAATGCTGAATGAAAAAAATGTGGAGCTTGTTGAAGGACAAAGCGAGCCGCATATTATTATCCGTGATAATATGGCAACAGGTTCAGACGGCTGCAATAACTTTTTCCTTGGCGTGCAGCTGAAGGATAATTCCATAAAATTTGGACTGGGCGGCTCCACGCTTATGCTTTGTCCGCATGGGGAAGAATTAGCTATGGAATTTAATCAGACGCTGCAAAAAGTTGACGCATGGCAAATAAGCGGTTCTTTATTGAAATTATTACAAAACAATACAGTATTGGCAGTTTTTGAGGCTGTTTACTTATAGGAGGAAATATGTACAGCGGAGTTCTTCCCAATGCCTTGACCATAGCAGGTTCTGACAGCGGCGGCGGTGCAGGCATACAAGCAGATTTGAAAACATTTGCGGCTTTGGGCGTGTACGGAACAAGCGTTATTACTGCCCTGACAGCACAAAACGGTCTTGGCGTCACAGGTATTCATGCGCCAAGTGCCGATTTTGTGGTCAAACAATTAAAAGCAGTGCTTGATGGTTTTCCTATTCATGCCGCAAAAACTGGCATGCTTTTCAGTGCTGAAATCATTGAAGCTTTGGCTCATGAATTGAAAAATGCGGATTTTCCTTTGGTGGTTGACCCTGTTTGTGTAAGTACGAGCGGGCATGCTCTGATTGAAGAAAATGCTGTCGCCATGATGAAAGAAAAACTTTTTCCGCTTGCGGCACTGATTACGCCGAATAAGCCGGAAACAGAAACACTGACAGGCATTAAGCTTGTTGATAATAAAAGCGTTGAAGAAGCAGGCAGGGCGCTCCTTGCCATGGGAGCTGAAGCTGTTTTAATCAAGGGCGGGCATTTTGAAGAAAAGCCTATTTTAGTCACTGACTGGTTTTTTGATAAAAACGGCACCATTGAAGCGCTGCGTCAGCCTCATGTGGATACGCCAAACAGTCATGGTACGGGCTGTACGCTTTCTTCTGCCATTACGGCATATTTAGCCAAAAAACAGCCGCTTCTCACCGCAATAAAAAAAGCACAGGAATTTTTGAATTGTGCGCTCAGAAACAGTTATGCCCCCGGAAAGGGCATTGGACCTGTGCACCATTTGGCAACGATTGAACAACTAAAACATTAATAAAATAAGCAGGATAGAATATGAATTTAGATATTGTTTTTCATGTGGATTTAAATGACAGTGCAGTACTGAATATTGCCATTTCCAATGTGAGCAATTATTTTACTGCCATTGAAGGACAAAAAGCTGATGTTGTTATGCTGGTGAATGGTCCTGCAATAAATTTGTTTAAAAAAGAAACGGCACTGCCGGAATTAAAAACTTTACAAGATAAAGGCTTGCAGATTAAACTCTGCCAGAATGCCTTAAATAAATTTTCTCTGACGAAAGAAATGATGCTGGACGGCGCACAGGTTGTTCCTGCGGGAATTGTGGAGCTTGTACGCCTGAAAAATGAACAATATACTTATATAAAACCTTAAAAGGAGTTTGAAATGGCTAAGAAAATTCTTGTATTAGCAGGCGATTTTGTTGAAGATTATGAACTTATGGTTCCTTATCAAATGCTTGTTATGTGTGGTTTTCAAGTTGATGTTGTTTGCCCTGATAAAAAAAGTGGACAAGCTGTTGCAACCGCTATCCACGATTTTGAAGGAGACCAAACCTATTCAGAAAAACGCGGTCATAATTTTATGCTGACGTATGATTTTGATAAAGTAAATGTTGCGGATTATGCAGGCCTGTATATTCCCGGCGGCAGAGCTCCGGAATATATCCGCCTGAATGAACGTGTTGTACAAATTGTACAGGAATTTGAAAAAGCAAAGAAACCTATTGCTGCCATTTGCCATGGTCCGCAGCTTTTGGCTGCTGCTGATGTTGTGCGCGGTAAAAAATGCACAGCGTATCCTGCTGTAATGCCTGACATTAAACTTGCCGGCGGCATTTGGACCAATTCCAATGCAACCTTTACGGATTCAGTTGTTGACGGCAATTTGGTAACTTCTGCTGCATGGCCGGCTCACCCTGCTCTTATTGGTGAATTTATTAAATTGCTTGGCGTTGAAATTAAACATGCATAAGCTTGTGGGCGTTCTCGTTTTGAGAACGCCTTTTTTATACTATGAATATTTTACAATACGGTAAAAATCCTTATTTTATCAAAGAATTAGAATCACTTGGACATAGTGTTTTTCGCATTGGGGAAACAGCGCAGTGTGATTTAATGCTGACCGCTGTCATGTCAGCAAAGCAGGCTGTTGCAGTTTGCGCCGGCAAGGGTTTTGTGCCTGATGTTTTTTTATATGCTGATGACAGCAGTTTGCCCCATTTATTTGGCATAGAGGAACTGGCTTTGCCCAGTATCTTTTTTTCCATTGATACTTACTGCCATGACTGGCATGGGGCGTATGCGCATGCTTTTGACTATGTTCTCTATGCGCAGGCAGAAGAGGCAGGAAAATTTCCTGCCTGTGCTGAACATTTTCCATTGTTTGCCGCAAATTTTGCTGAAGAGGAAAGCAAGGAAGAGTGGCTCAAAAAGCGTGATATTCCCATAGCTTTTGTGGGTACGCTGGGACATAAAAATAATCCGGACCGCAATACCTTTTTTACACTTTTTAAAATGTTCCACCCTATTTTCATCACTTCCGGAAGTTTTGCCCCTGTTTATCTGCGCACAAGAATTGTCCTCAACCAAAGCGCCGTGGGCGAACTCAATTTCAGAACCTTTGAAGCTATGGCGCTTGGCTGCGCTTGTCTTGCTGATAATGTGCCAACAAAAAATAACCGTATTGGGGAAATTTTTAATTTTGGTATTAATTCTCTTCCTGCCTATCCTCGCCTTGATGTGGCAAAAGCTGTTGATTTTTCTTTATATTGGCTTTCAAAAGAAAGGGAAGATGCATTATATCATATTGCCATGCAGGGAAGAAAACTTGTGCAGGAAAAGCATAGCACAAAAGTACGGGCTTTGCGTTTAGTTGAATTATTCCAAAAGCTTCTTGCAGAAAATGCCATGCAGGAACGTATGGGAACATTGACAGAACGCAGAAAAAACATTGCACAGGCTTTTTCTTTTTTAGCGGGACAATCTGTTATCAATAGTGAGCTTGCTGCGGTCTATGCCGATATTGCAAAAAAGTTTGCTGTTTAGAGCAGTTCCGTTAAATCTTGAGAATTTTGCAGGGGAAAAACTTTTATCTCTGCTGTCCATTTGCGTAAAGCTCGCCCACTCGCTAACGCAAACGACTTCGTCGCCTTCTGTGGCAGTAAAAGTTTCTTCCCCTGCACCCCTTTACAAAACTTTTTAAACTCTCTTATAAAAATTCGTTGCATTTATTTCCGGAAATGCTTTAGCAAAGATTTTATTTTTTCCAGAGCATAATAAATTCTTTTTCCCCTGTTTCTTCATCAAGATGTTCTTCCTGGCGTGTAAAATTTTCCCGCGCATAAAAGGCTATGGCACGAGTATTTTTTTGATACACAGCAAGGGTAAGCGCGGAATATTTTTTCTTGGCATAATTCATGAGTTCTTTTCCTATGCCTTTGGACTGTGCTGTTTCCTTGATAAAAATGCCGGCAATGTGAGCATGCATTAATCCAATAAAACCAAGCAGTTTCTCCTTTTCTTCATAAACATAGATTTCTGCCTGCGGTAAAAGTTCTTTTACCCTTGTGTAATTATTAATCCAATATTCTTTAGGTATGAAAGAATGGGCGTGAATATTGGTATCAAGCCATATTTTCATAATGGGAATGAAGTCTTTTTGAGTTGCTTTTCGTATCATAGTTTTATTGCGCGGAAAAAGTGTATTCAGCTGTATAGCCTTACTGTGAATAACGGTCAAGAAAAGTGTTTTATTAGTATCGAAATCAATAATTACAAATTTGTAAATTTATTTTTATTTATTGACATTGAAATATAAGTTTTTTATTATTTTTCACATATAAAAAATACATTTTTGTAAAAACAAAGAAAAGAACAGACAATGAATACGCAGACTTTTCCCATGGAAATTTTTTCCAAACTTCTTCAGGCAAATACCACAGAATGTTCTTTATCTGAATATTTGGCAGCGCTTTTAAAAATTCTTGGAACACAGACAGGCATGCTTCGCTGTACGCTTTGTTTTTTGGATACAAAACATGAAGAAATGTATGCTCTTGCAAGCTATGGATTACAATACAGTGAAATCGAAAGAGCCCATTACAAATTAGGCGAAGGCATCATCGGAACTGTGGCGCGGACAGGCACGCCCATGATTATTCCCAATGTGCAGAATGAACCGCGTTTTTTAAACCGCACCGGGGCAAGAGATTTAGAGCACAGTGTGATTTCTTTTATTTGTGTGCCCATTTTTATTGACGGACAAGTGCGGGCTACGCTTTCTGCGGACAGAGAAAATGGAAATATTGAGCAGCTGAAGCAGGATATTGAATTATTACAGCTTACTGCATATTTGTTTATTCCTCGTTTATCTGCGTATCATGAGAGTTCTGAGCAGGAAGAAATTTTCTTTGCAGACAATGATTTTCCTTTTGTTTCCTATTCTGACAAAATGAAAAAAATTCTCAAAGAAATCAAACAAGTTGCACCGTTTGATACAACGGTTCTTATCCGCGGAGAAAGCGGAACAGGCAAAGAACTTATTGCCTCCTGTATCCAGAAAAAAAGTCCCCGCCATGATAAGCCTTTTATAAAAATTAATTGTGCCGCTCTGCCGGAAAATCTTATTGAAAGCGAACTTTTTGGCTATGAAAAAGGGGCGTTTACAGGTGCCGCAGAACGTCATAAAGGCAAATTTGAACTTGCGCACACAGGAACACTTTTTCTTGATGAACTGGGTGACATGAGTCTTGCAACGCAGGCAAAGCTTTTGCGGGTGCTTCAGGAAAAAGAATTTGAACGGCTTGGGGGCACGGAGACCGTTGCTGTCGATGTACGGATAATTTGTGCAACCAATAAAAATTTGGAAGAAATGGTCAAAGAAGGAAAATTTCGTCAGGATTTATTTTATCGTTTGAGTGTTTTTCCTTTACATACATATCCATTGCGGGAGCGAAAAGAAGATATTATTCCTTTGGCAACCTTTTTTATTGAAAATTTTTGCAGGAAAAATAAAACAAAAATTGTCAAAATAAGTCCGCCGGTTATTGAAAAACTGCTTTCGTATCCATGGTACGGCAATATTAGAGAACTTGCCAATATCATGGAACGGGCTGTTATTTTAGGCAGTGAAAAAGGCATTATTGAAATGGACGCTCTGCCTGATTTTATGCTGCAAACAGATGACAGTCACAGCATGCACCAAACAAAAACTTTAGATGAAAGTCTGGAAGAAGTGGAAAGAGAACTGATTGTCAATGCCTTGGAAAACAGCAAAGGCAATATGGCAAAAGCCTGCAAGGTACTTGGTATTACAGAGCGCATGCTGGGTATACGCATGAAAAAATACAGTCTGGATTATAAACAATTCAGGGGTTAATCTTTTTTAGAGCATTTCCTGATAATATTCAGAATTATTTTTTTTCAAAGGGAAAACTTTTCCAAAAGTTTTCCCCTTGACCCCTTTCAAAACGTTTTAACTTTTATGATAAATTATTACGAATGTCATATGAACATGCTCTAGAGCTTTTCCGGAAATACTTGCAATTTATTTTCTTTTGGGGAAATTATTTCCCTCAAAACCCCCTACACGCAAAACCGTTATGAACGTTGTCTATAACGGTTTTGTTTATTATGTCGTTTCTTGTTGTTCTTGGGAAATTTATTTTAAAAAGTTTTGTAAAGGAGTGCAGGGGAAGAAACTTTTACGAAAAGTTTTTCCCCTGCAAAATTATCAAGATTTTTCGGAAATGCTTTAGATATAAAAATCTTACAAGAATTTTCCTGTAAGATTTTTATATTAACAGCATTTTTAAGCGTGAACAGGGAATACTTCTTCTGTGCCGGAAACACTTTCTGCCTGATGATTTTCTGCGTTTTTGCTTCGCAGCAGAGCTTTTTTGTATTCCAGAGGAATTGCCTTCAAGAAAAAGGAAACCTGTGTCTGCCAATTATTCAAAATGAATTTTGCCAAGGCACTGTCTGTATAGTGTACATGTTTTTCCAGCAATGAACGGAGATTTTTCACATCTTCTGTCTGCCAGACACTTTCAATATCAAGGGCTTCCATACTGCAAAGCGTGGAAAATGTTTCGCTTCTGTCGTAAACATAGGCAATGCCGCCGCTCATGCCTGCACCAAAGTTATATCCTGTTTGTCCGAGCACGACCACAATGCCGCCTGTCATATATTCACAGGCATGGTCGCCGACGCCTTCCACAACAGCATTGGCTCCGCTGTTGCGCACAGCAAAGCGTTCTCCTGCTGAACCTGCCGCAAAGAGTTCGCCTTTTGTGGCTCCATAAAGAGCAACATTGCCTATTGCCGTTTGTTCTGCGAAAACATCGCTTTCAAATGTATACGGACTAATGGCAATAGTTCCGCCGGATAAACCCTTGCCCACATAGTCGTTGGCGTCGCCTTTCAGGGTAAGAAGAATTTCTTTGGTGATAAAAGCGCCAAAGCTTTGCCCTGCATTTCCGCTCAAGGAAACAGAAACGCATTTTTCCGGCAAATTATCCTTGAACTGCTGCAAAATTTCTCCTGCAAGACGTGTGCAGGTGCTCCTGTCTGTATTTTTAATTTTTCCGGAATAAGAAGCAGCATGCAGATTTTTCAATTCCTGCAAAATATGGGAATTCATTTCCGCTTCAAGACTTGTATCCTTAAATATGTCAGGTTTTTGAACAGGATGTGGAATATAAGGCAGAGAATATAACAGGTTATCAAAATGCAGACTTTTAAGTTTGCTTTGCCATAATGCAGCATGATTGCTGAAAAGGGAAGAGGTATCATTGACAAATTTTGCAGTATCCACATAAAGCAAATCTGTTCGTCCCGTGAGTTCCTGCGGGGAGCGAACGCCAAGCTTTGCCATTTCTTCGCGAAAATCTTCAGCAAGAAAACGCAGATACCGTTCCACATGGTCAGGACTGCCTTTGAATTTACTGCACAGTTTTTCATCTTGGGCTGCAATGCCCACAGAACAGGTACCAAGGTGGCAAACCCGCAAAAGGCAGCAGCCCATGGCTACCAGCAAGCCTGTGCCAAAGGCAAATTCTTCTGCTCCCAAAATACTTGCAATAACAAGGTCCTTGCCTGTACGAAGCTGTCCGTCTGTTTGCAGGGTAACTCGACTGCGAAGCTGATTATGGATAAGAGCGGCATGGGCTTCTGCAAGTCCCAGTTCCCAGGGCAAGCCAACATAGGAAATCGCCGTGCGCAATGATGCCCCTGTTCCGCCGTCATGCCCGGAAATAACAATACTGTCTGCTCCAGCCTTAGCCACTCCGGAAGCAATAGTTCCCACATTGGTTCCTGAAACAAGTTTGACTGAAATTTTTGCATGCTTGTTTAATCGCCGTAAATCATAAATAAGCTGTGCCAAATCCTCAATAGAATAAATATCATGGTGAGGCGGGGGAGAAATAAGGGTTACACCGGCAATGGTATGCCGTACTTCTGCAATTTGCGGCAAAACCTTATGGGCAGGCAATTGCCCTCCTTCACCCGGCTTAGCTCCCTGTGCCATTTTAATTTGTATCTCTTCGGCATCACATAAATATTCAGCTGTCACCCCAAAACGGCCGGATGCAACTTGCCGTATTTTTGATTTTGCACAATCGCCGTTTTCCAAAATGCGGGAACGTTCTTTTTTCTCACCGCCTTCTCCGCAGTTGGAGCGACCGCCAATGCGGTTAAAAGCAATGGCAATGGCTTCATGGGCATTTTTGCTGATAGAGCCAAAACTCATGGCGGCTCCGACGAAATGCCGTAAGATATTTTCAGCCGGTTCCACTTCAGCAAGAGGCACAGCTTGCTGTGGCTTAAAACTGAATAAAGAACGCAGCGTAACAGGCGTATCTGCTTCATTGCTTTCTTTTGCATATTCTTTAAAGGCAGTATAATTATTTTCACGCACAGCCTTATGCAGGGAAGAAATTGCTTTTCCTGTCCATAAATGTTTTTCGCCGTTTTTACGGAATTTATAGGTGCCGTATTGTTCAGGACCTGTTATGCCGTCCAGATAAAAGAAAGCTTTGAAATGACGGGCAAGGGTGTCTGCGGCAATGTGTTCCAGCCCAATGCCGCCGATTTTGCTTGTCAGCCCGCAAAAATAGGTATTGACAAGCTTTTCGCCAAAGCCCACTGCTTCAAAAAGCTGTCCGCCAATAAAACTGCGCAAAACAGAAATACCCATGCGGGAACATACTTTCATTAATCCTTTTTGTAAGGCTGTAATATAATTATTGATATTTTGAGAAAGCTGTTCATTTTGGGAAGTCTTGCCGGTAAATTCCTGGGCAAGGGTCAATTTTTCAATGACATTAAACGCGAGCCGAGGATGCACGGCACTGGCACCAAAAGCAAGGAGCTGTGCTGTTTGCATGGAGTCCCTGATTTCTCCGCTGTCCGCAACAAGACTGCATAACTGCCGTAAATTATTTTGCAGCAAATAATGGTGGACGGCAGAAACTGCAAGCAGGGAAGGAATGGGAGCAAAACCCCGGCTGGCATTTTTATCAGAAAGGATTAAAATTGTTGCTCCGCCAAGCACTGCCTTTTTTGCTTCCTGCAATAAAATTTTCAGTCCTTTCTCAAGGGCACGTCCTGCTGTATCTTTATCCAGTTCCAGATGATACGGGTCAATTTCCGAAATATCAAAAAGCATATCCAGAACAACGCTTTTCACCTGTTCTTTTTCAGAATATTGTAATTTTAAAATATCTTCTTTGCGCAAAACAGGATGAGAAAGCCTTAATAATGCATACTGGTCAGCGTTTTCTTCCAAAAGGTTTTTCCGTCTGCCTAAAAATCCGGTCAAAGACATAACCATGCTTTCACGCAAAGGGTCAATAGGCGGATTGGTTACTTGGGCAAAACGCTGTTTTAAGTAATTGAATAAAAGTTGCGGTTTTTGTGATAAGACAGCAAGAGGAATATCAATTCCCATGCTTGCCACCGGCTCCTGTGCATTTTTCATCATGGGTTTGAGCATTTCTTCAATTTCATCAGCACTCATGCCAAATAAAAATTGCTCTTGCAGCAAGGAATTTTTTTGTCCATATGTCTGTGCGGGCAAATAAAAATCCGCAAGCGTTATGCCTTTTTCCTTTATCCAGCGAATATAAGGGGCTGAATAAATAACAGCATTTTTACATTCGGTATCGGTAATAATCCTTTTTTGCTCAAAATCCACCATGAGCATTTTGCGTGGGCGCAGACGGCCGCGTTTTAAAATATTTTTTGCAGGAATATTGAGTACGCCGCTTTCAGACGCAAGCACAATCAAGCCGTCTTTGGTAATGGTATAGCGGCAGGGACGAAGAGCGTTTCTGTCAAGACTTGCTCCAAGCTGTCTGCCGTTAGTGAATACAAGTGCCGCAGGACCGTCCCAGGCCTCCATCAGGGCGGCATGGTATTCATAAAAAGAACGCTTGCCCTGTCCCATAATATACTTTGCGCCGAAGGGTTCCGGCAGCAGCATCATGGCAGTATGACAAAGGGAACGTCCGCTTTGGTATAACAGCTCAAAAATATTGTCAAGAGCGGCAGAATCACTGCCATTGGAGGAAACAAGGGGCTTTAAAAAGCGGATATTTTCTCCGTATAAAGGAGACTCCAAATCTGCTTCACGCATTTTCATGTTGAAAAGATTGCTGCTCAGCGTATTGATTTCTCCATTGTGGGCAAGGGTTCTGAATGGCTGGGCTAAATGCCATGCAGGGGTTGTATTGGTGCTGTAGCGCTCATGGAAAACGGCAAAATGTGTTTTAAAATCCAGGTCCAGCAAGTCACAATAAAAATCTGCAATCTTTCCGCCGTGAATAAGCCCTTTATAGGTAATTGTCTGGGAAGACAAGCTGACAATATGAAAATCATAGGGAGTCAATGCTGTCTGTCTGGTGATTTCATATTCGATATTGCGCCGTGCAGTAAATAAACGCCGTTCAAGTTCTCGCACAGACGAGGGGGTGCCCTTTGCCTTTGTCAGGCTGTCAGCCAGAAGTATTTGCCGAAAATACGGCAAGTGCTGTTTTATTTCTTCACTTTCAATGCAGGCCGTATTAATGGGCACGGTACGCCAGGCAAGCACATTGAAATGGTGTTTTGCCAGTGTTTCCTGCATAATGGTTTCAATTTGTGCGTCCAGCTCTCTTGTCTGCGGAAAGAAAATCTGCCCGACAATGACCTGTTCCGGGAAATGAGGACAGTCTGTCTGCCATATTTTTCTCATAAATTCCTGCGGCATGGCAAATAAAATTCCTGCACCGTCAGGGGTTGGAAGTCCGGAACCTGAGCCTCCGCGGTGCGCCATATTTCCTAAAGCCTGTACAGCCTGCAGAACTAAATCATGACCGGGTTCAGCATTAATTTTCGCGATAAAGCCAACACCACAGGCATCATGCCCCATATGGGGGTTGAATAAACCGATATGGTTAAGCATATTTTTTCCTTTATTTTCAAGTTTACCAAAGCATTTCATTGTATTTTGGCAATACCCACAAGCTGTCATCAACAATTTTTTCAAGCTGATCAGCCAAAGCTCTGCATGCATTCATACGGGGAATTAAATTATCTCGAGTGGCTTCTGCCCGCACAAGAGCACCTGTAAGAGCGTCTGTTTTTTTATGCTCTTCGTCCAAATCATTCAGGCTGGCATAAAATTCTGTCACAAGCTTTTGTAATTTTTGATAATAATTCTTTTCAAAGCTGGAGGGTTGTCCTAATTTTTCAGAGTTTAAAGCCAAGGCTCCTGCCATATCCAGCCAGCGCATACAGGCAGGCAAAATCATGCTTCGTCCTATGCTGGACGTTAATTTTACTTCCACATGGATATCCCGGATATAATTTTCAAATAAAATATCTTGGCGCGCAAGCAGTTCCCGTTCTGAAAGAACATTATTCCGTGTCAAAACATTCATCACAGAACTGTCACTGTAATGGGCAAGTACGCTCACGGAATCCTTATAATTGGGCAAGCCGCGCCGTTTTGCCTCTGCCTGCCATTCTGCACTGTAGCCGTTGCCGTTGAAAACAACAGGCAAATGCTCTTTAAAGACAGTCACCAGGGTTTCATGGACTGCCTGGGTCAAGGTTTTTCCGCCGGCAATGGCAGTTTCAAGCATAAGGGCAATATCGCTCAAAGCGCTTGCCATGGCTGTGTTGAGCGCAATATTGGCAGGAGCACAGGAAGCAGAAGAGCCTACAGCACGAAATTCAAATTTATTGCCGGTAAACGCAAAAGGACTTGTTCTGTTTCTGTCGGAAAAATCTCTGGGGAGCGGCGGCAAACTGGTGATGCCAATTTTCAGCATGTCCTGTTTCCAGTCACTGTTTTCTTCCGTATCATTGATAATGCTGTCAATAACAGATGTCAGCTGTGCCCCGAGAAAAACGGATAAAATTGCCGGAGGTGCTTCATTGGCTCCCAGTCTGTGGTCATTGCCTGCGCCGATGGTTGCAAGACGAAGCAGAACAGCATGTTCATGGACAGCTTTGAGAACGCCTGCCAAAAAGACCAGAAACTGCGCATTATCCATGGGAGTATTGCCCGGGTCCAGTAAATTGTTGCCCTCTGAATCACACAAAGACCAGTTATTGTGCTTGCCGGAGCCATTGACGCCGGCAAAAGGTTTTTCATGGAGTAAACAATAAAAACCGTGCTTTTCTGCTGTTGTCCGCAAAATCTGCATAGTCAGCATATTGTGGTCAATGGCAAGGTTTGCAGGTTCAAAAACAGGTGCCAATTCAAATTGTGCCGGAGCTACTTCATTATGGCGGGTTTTGGCGGGAATACCAAGCTCAAACATTTGTTTTTCCACATCAGCCATAAAGGAAAGCACACGTTCATTAATGGCACCAAAATAATGGTCTTCCAATTCCTGTCCCTTGTCAGACATTGCGCCGTAAAGGGAACGTCCGCACAGTTTCAGGTCATCACGAAGCGCAAGAAAACGCTTGTCAATTAAAAAATATTCCTGCTCAATACCTACCATGGCATTGACATTGGTGGCTGTGGTATTGCCAAATAAACGCAAAATTCTTAAAGCCTGTTTGGATACCGCTTCTGTTGAGCGAAGGAGCGGCGTTTTGCGGTCTAAAGATTCGCCTGTATAGGAAATAAAAATACTGGGAACATACAGGGTTTTGCCATGGCTGTTTTCCAATAAAAAAACAGGACTGGTGGGGTCCCAGGCTGTATAGCCGCGGGCTTCAAAAGTGGAGCGGATACCGCCTGACGGAAAGGAAGATGCGTCAGGTTCGCCCTTTATGAGCATTTTACCTGAAAATTCATTGAGCAAATTGCCGTCATTATGGTTGGAAGACGGCACAAAAAATGCGTCATGTTTTTCTGCTGTGACGCCTGTCATAGGCTGAAACCAATGTGTATAGTGCGTGGCATTATTTTCAATTGCCCAGTCTTTCATTGCACTGGCAATAATATCCGCATCACCTTCTGCCAAAGAACCGTTTGTTTTAATAACGTTTTCCAGACGATTAAAAACTTGTTTTGGCAGCCGTTCTTGCATAACTTTTAAACTAAAGACATTTTTACCGTATACTTTGCCTGGTGAATAAAATTCATGGACAGGTGCAGGCTGTGGCTGCATTGCCATATCTTTTTTGAGCGCAATTCTTGCATTTTCCATTTTCATGCTCCTTTGCATTTTGCTGTTTCAATCTTTTTTCACTATTCAGCAAAAAGTATGCAAAACATGCGCGACGAGCAAAAATATTTTATAATATACTAAAATAACAAAATAATATTTTTATTTTTCTCTTTTGCGGGCACTGAAAATGCATAAAAAATCCTACATTTTGGTAGGATTAAAAACTCTTTCCTACCAAAATGCAGGAATGTATAAAATAGATTTTTATAACTGCTAGAGCATTTTCACTTAACATTAGGAGTTTTTTTTGCAGGGGGAAAACTTTAGCTCTGCTGTCCAGTTCTGTAAGGCTCATTCTTCGCC
>CAOMFZ010000019.1 GCA_948482415.1 uncultured Mailhella sp. | reverse complement strand
GAGCAATTACGCAAATGGACAGCAGAGCTATAAGCGTAAAAGTGACCGGATGACGCTCCTCGCAATGACGGAGAGATGAGAATTGCACTCCATTAACACTTTATTGCGAGCGATAGCGAAGCAATTTATTTAATTCTTGATGTTACAAGGAACTACTCTAAAATAATATGATAAAACAAAATGGTTATGGACGTTGTCTATAACGGTTTTGTTTATTATGTCGTTTCTTGATGTTCTTGGGGAAATTTATTTTAAAAAGTTTTGTAAAGGGGTGCAGGGGAAGAAACTTTTTCGCTTTAGCTGTTAGCGAATTTATGAGCGTTACAGATAAAGACAGCAGAGATAGCCACCGAAGGCGACGAAGTCGTTTGCGTTAGCGAGTGAGCGAGCTTTACGCAAATGGACAGCAGAGATAAAGTTTTTCCCCTGCATAAAAGTCGCAAGATTTATCGGAAATGCTCTAGAAGATTTTCCCCATAGAAAAAAATACTTATATTTGCCCAGTTCCGTTGCAGTGCGGGCAAGGTTTGCTGTTGTCGCATTTTGGGCAGCTTAAAGGAATATACACTTTTGCCCCGTGACAGCGTTTACAGGTTTCCTTTGTGCCGTCTTCGTGTTTGATATAACCGCGTCCGCTGCAGCCCATGCAAAGAATTTGTCTTTGACCGCCCCAGCAAACACCGCAGGATTGTCTGCCAGTTCCATTACATTTTGGACATTCTGCCATAATATCTCTCCTTTATATTTTATGATTTTGTTGTAATTTCTGTAATAATTCATAGCTGTTATGGTTTTCAATGCAGGCACCTTTCAAGATGAGTTCCTGCATTGCAGGGCTATGAATTTCGTGCAGTGTATGCGCACAGCTTCCCAGTACAAGTTTTGCTCCATACTTTTGGGCGAGTTTTGCAATATGGGCATTGGTATAGGCATGTTTTGGGTGTGTGGAAATTTCTAAAAACACATTGTTCTCTTTTGCCAATTCTACACATTTTTCATCAATCAGTCCGGGATTATACAAAATATCTGCTTTTGCCGTAATGGCTGAAAAATTGGTTCCATTTTCCACAAGATCGCTTATGCTTTCGCCGTGTACGCCAATCAGAGAAATGCCCAAAGCCCGATAAAATTGTATTGTTTCGTTAAGCAGAGCAGGGGGGATATGCTGTAACTGCACACCGAAAAAGACCTGCATATCATAATAAATGGAAAGCTTATGCACGAACTCTTGTTTTTCCATAAGCTGTGCAGGAAAAGGCGATGTTTTGATATGGTCTTTCGGTAAGGCTCTGTCGGCTGTTTCAGCTGTACCTGGAATATATTCAGCAGCGACAATGAGCGCAATAGCCCTCAGTCCTATACTTTTAGCATACAGTATGGCAGAGCTGAGGGGCATTTGCTCATTTATGTCAATATGAAAGTCTATCATGATTTGACGTTATGGCTTAACGTTTATCAATAATACGCTTTGCTTTGCCGTCCGTTCTTTCAATGGTTTTAGGTTCAACAAGACGAACTTTTGTTGTAACACCAAGGAATTCCTTGATTGTTTTTTGGATTTTCTGTTCGCGCTGCTGCAGGCCTTTAATGGTATCAACAAAGGAATCTTCAGCAATTTCAACAAGAATTTCAACAGTATCAAGTGCGCCTTCTCTGTTGACAATAATTTGATAATGAGGAGCAGTTCCTTCAGCTTCAATAATGATGCCTTCAATTTGCTGCGGGTAAACGTTTACACCGCGGATAATCAGCATATCGTCAGAACGACCTTTGAGACGGCTGATTCTTCTGAACGTTCTGCCGCAGGCGCAAGGGGTATTATTGATAGAGGTGATATCTCTTGTTCTGTAGCGAAGCAGCGGAAGACCTTCTTTCGTCAGGGTAGTGAGGACAAGTTCACCTTCTTCGCCGTCAGGTAATTGTTCGCCGGTAACCGGGTCAATAATTTCCGGATAGAAGTGGTCTTCCTGAATATGCATCAGTCCATTGGCACTGGATTCACATTCACAGGCAACACCGGGACCCATAACTTCTGATAAGCCGTAAATATTATATGCTCTTATATCAAGTTTTTCTTCAATTTCATGGCGCATGACTTCTGTCCATGGTTCAGCCCCAAAAACACCTATGCGCAAAGGAAGTTCTTTAAAATTGATACCGGCTTCCTGTCCTGCCTCATACAGATAGAGTGCATAAGAGGGGGTACAGCAAAGAGCAGTTGCGCCAAAATCGCGCATGAGCTGTACCTGGCGTTTGGTTGAGCCGCCGGACATGGGAATGGCGACAGCGCCTAATTGTTCTGCACCATAGTGTGCGCCGAGTCCGCCGGTGAAAAGACCGTAGCCATAGGCAATATGGATCATATCTTTTTGGGTCAGTCCGCAGGCGGTATAGGAACGAGCCATACAATTTGCCCAGTTTTTGATGTCACGGTTGGTATAGCCGACAACAGTCGCTTTTCCTGTTGTTCCGCTTGAAGCATGCAGACGCACGATATTTTCTTTAGGCATGGCAAATAACCCATAGGGATAATTGTCGCGCATATCCTGCTTTTCCGTAAAAGGTAAATATTTGATATCAGCGAGGGATTTTATGTCCTTGGGGGTTATGCCGATTTCATCAAACTTACGCTGATAAAACGGAACATTGGCATAAAGACGGGCACAAAGATCCTGCAAACGTGTGAGCTGTAAATTTTTTAATTCATCTTTTGGTAAGGTTTCCAAATCTTGTTGAAACATCATAGCATTATACTCCTTACAGTATACCTTTCACAACGAATAGTTTTTTATGCATTATTTTTTGGTTGAGGTCAAGGAAAAGCATAGCAGGAAAAAAGTATAAAATCTTGTTTGTGCTTGGGGAAAAATTTTGCTAAAGTAGAAAAAAATTCATTGGAGTATATGAATGGCAAAAGAAAAAAAATTCTCGCTTATGCCTGCAAAGGAGAAAGCAGAACATATTTATACCTGGCTGCTTGAGAATAAAGCTAAAGATATCAAAGTATTAGATGTTAAAAGTGCCATAACGGACATAGTGATTATCGTTTCTGCAACTTCTGCTCGTCATGCAAAAAGCTTGGCTGACCATATTCTTATGGAAAGCAAAAAAGAAAATTTTGAAATTTTATCCACAGAAGGCTATCAGGCAGGAACATGGGTTCTTGTGGATTTAAATGATATTGTTGTGCATATTTTTCAGGAAGATACGCGCGAACTTTTCCAACTGGAAAGATTATGGCATGAAGCAGAAAATATTGTCCTTTCAGAAAGAGCAAAAAAGGCATAGATATGAAGAGCATACCAAAAACATTATTGCTGATTTTAGACGGATACGGATTGGCTCCCGAAAGTGCAGGCAATGCGGCAAAGCTTGCCAATACACCTTTTTTGGACAAAATTGTTGCCGATAAAAATTTGGCACAATTAAATGCTTCCGGCGAATTTGTTGGGCTTCCTGCCGGATTTATCGGCAATTCCGAAGTGGGGCATTTAAATATTGGTGCAGGACGTGTTGTTTTGCAGGATATGAAAGCTGTTGATGCGGCTATTGCCAGTGGTGATTTTTATAAAAATCCTGCCTTGCTTGAGCTTTGCGCAAAAATAAAAAATGCCCGCGGACGTCTGCATTTAATGGGTCTTTTATCTGACGGCGGCGTGCATAGCCATATCAATCATATTAAAGCGCTGCTTCGTTTGGCAAAAGAACAAAATGTGCCTGTGTATCTGCATGCGTTTATGGACGGACGGGATACTTCTCCCACATCAGGTGTAAACTATATACAGGAAATTCTTGCGGCTATACAGGAATACGGCGGAAAACTTGCCAGCGTATGCGGCCGTTTTTATGCTATGGACAGGGATAAGCGCTGGGAACGCGTGGAAAAAGCATGGCATATGCTGGTTGACGGTGCTGCGGATACGGCAGGTTCTGCAGCAGATGTTCTTGCTCAGTCCTATGCAAGCAATATTACTGATGAATTTATCGAACCGCATTTGCTTTTGCCAAAAGAAGAAGCTACAGTGCAGGATAATGACGGAATTTTCTTTTTTAATTTCAGAGCGGACCGGGCAAGAGAATTGGTGCATGCCTTTCTGGATAAAGATTTTTCCGGTTTTGAACGCAAAAAAACGCCAAAAGTTTTTATGGCTTCCATGACAGCCTATGAAGCAGATCTGCCTCTCCCTGTTGCGTTTGGCAAGGATGTTTTGCCCAATACCTTAGGGGAATGGGTTGCAATGCATGGTTTCAAACAATTACGCATTGCCGAAACGGAGAAATATGCGCACGTTACCTATTTCTTCAGCGGAGGAAGGGAAGAAGTATTTGCCGGCGAAGAAAGAATTTTGGTTAATTCTCCAAAAGATGTGGCAACCTATGATTTAAAGCCGGAAATGAGTGTTTTTGAAGTGACAGAAAAGCTTGTTGCCGCCATAAAAAGCGCAAAATTTGATTTTATTGTCTGCAATCTGGCAAATCCTGATATGGTGGGTCATACAGGCAATCTCGCCGCAGCCGTCAAAGCTTGTGAAGCCGTAAATACATGCGTTGAGAAAATTGTGGAAGCTGCCTTTGCGGAAAATATGTATGTCTGCGTGACTGCTGACCATGGCAATGTGGAAGAAATGATTGACAGCAAAGGAAAACCCCAAACAGCCCACAGCATGAATAAAGTTCCCTTTTTGCTTATGCACAAAGATGGTTCTTTGCAGGTAAAAAAAGAAGGAAAACTGGGCGATATTGCGCCAACTTTGCTTGCGCTTTGGAAACAGGAACAGCCTGCTGAAATGGACGGACAATCCTTGCTCCAGGAGAAAATATGCGTAATGTAAAACCTGCTGCTCCATGCGGAGTTGAACTCATTTTCTTTTATGTCTGTCCTCACTGCGGGCAAAAAAATGCGCTTATTGCCCCCATGGCGCCAAGTTCTGTGAAATGCGAAAACTGTCAGCAAAATTTTCCTATTTTGCCTGTCAATGCGAGAAGTATTCAGTATATAAAACTTATGCTCGGAAACGGCAGTTCCGCCGTGGACTTGGACTACTTTTAATGGCAAAAGAAAATGTATAAAAAAAATGGAGCTTGTTAGCTCCATTTTTTTAAATGATAGATAATTGATTATTTATTATTTTATGAATTATTATTTTCTTTTCATTAGGTGTTACTTGTTTTGGCAAGTTACCTATTAAAAGAGGTGAATTTTTATCATGTAATAAAATATTTTTTTGTGTACTGCTTTTATTATAAGTTGCATAACAATATAAGCAGTGATTGTTACATGTATTATACATTCCAATATCTTGACTTTGTACACAGCCACATTCTTTTCGTTGTGAACTGTCTTTTTTTGTTTTATATTTATGATGTGTAATATGTTCAAAAATTTTTTCATCGATACAGCGAGCATGGTTAATATTATATTTTGAAAGATTAATATCTTCGCAGCATGTTTCAATTTCTAAGTTGTATGAGTGGGCTATTGCACTTAAATTCCTAGCAATTTCTTCTTTTTGCAGCTGATTTAATTCTTGTATTTGCAACTCTTCAAAATTTTTTTTTATTTTTTTATAGTAATCTACATAACTGAAAATTACTTTTGTAGTATAATTATGTAAGATTTGTGTTAATATCTCAAAGTGTTTATAATGTTTTTCTATCGTATAGACAGGATTAATAAGAATGGGATCATAACGCCAAATAATTCTATCTTTACCTATACTGTCGGAGAGTCGTTTAAAAGTTGTAAGTATAGAATTTTTAGAAGGTAAATTTTTTTCTAAATCTTGTTTATATGCTGTAATAGAAAATTGAAAATAATAGGGGTAATCAGAAAGCAAAGAAAGTTTATCAAGCATTGGTTCAGGATTTTTTGTCCAAAACACAATGCCTTCAATAACTTCAGGATTTATAATGATTTTTGAAAATTGTTTTATGTTCATAGGGTTTTGTACATAACAAAAACCTTCTTTTAATCTATTAAAAAACCATTCAGAATAATAAGCTGGAATATCAGTTCTTCTGCTTACACTTAGAAACATTTTTTACCTTTTGAGAATTATTTGGATTGCTGACATTGTTTCATATGGATTAAATCCTGTCGTTTCTTGACAAGTTTCAAAAATTAGTTTGTTATTCTTATTTATTTCCGTACCTTCATATGAAAATTGTTGTTCGTCAGAATTTTTTTCATTTTTAAAAAACTGGCTAAAAGCTCTTTTATAAGTGGGTTCAAACACGTCTTTTAAAAGATGCGTTGCGCCTTTTGCAGGATCACTTGGAAAATTTAAATTTATGTCATTAAATAAAAGTATTACGTTTTTATTATCCCATAATTTTTTCTTTAAAGCAAGCAAGAAATTTTTTACAACATCTTTTGTAGCATATTTAGAAAAATCAGAAATCACATAATTAAATAGTATAATATCTACATTGTCAAAACAACTGTTTTTTCCTAATGATTTGCTTATCTCCTTCATAAAAAATTGTATTTTTTCATTTTCATTTTTAATTTTTCTATGGTATTCCTTTATTAACAGCATAATAGGTATCCAGTTTCGATTGTTGTCAACTCCAATATATGAATAAGAATCAATTGTTTGATCTAGAACTAATTGGTTTAATGCAAATAATTCTGTTGCAGGACCAGCTCCAAATGAGACAATTTTAGGCGATTTATTGGGAAATAATTCAAAACATTTTTGAAATAATAGATAATTTTCGCTCGCATATTTATTTGCATATTTACAAACATAAACAAATGCAGACCTTGGGCATTGATAACTGGGGGTAAGGTCTTCAAAGTGTGATTTTCGTAAACATTCTTGACATTGTTCACTAAAACGTTGTTGCAGATTCTGAGGACAATTTTGATTTTCAATAAATTTTTTTCTGCATTGCGCTATGATTTGATTTAATAAAATGTTTTTCATTGTAACCTCATTATAAATAACAGTATATTATTATATAATGATTGATTGTAATAATTATTACTGAAATCTGTCAAGTTAAGTCGAAAATGATTATTATTTTATAAAAATGATGTGAAATACTGTATTGTTTAAATTGATTGGTGAATATGAAATATGATTATTAAACACTTTGGGTTAGTTTTAGGTTAATTTTATAATTATATAAAATGATTATAAAATTTCCAAAACTTATTTTTTATGGGGAAATGATTTTCCCATATCTCTACATAACTTTTTTATTAAAAAAAACAATATGTTGTATAAAGGTATTAAGTTTTGTTCAATAAGTTTACATAGTTTATTTGTTTATCAGCTTGTTTTTGAATAAAGCGTTTTTATAGTTCTGATTATTTTTCTTTTGCTTTCTGCAGTAAGTAATCGCTTTCTTCCACTGCCTGCACGCCAAGCGCCACGAGAGTTGGACCTAAAATCAGCCCGATAGGTCCAAAGGCAATGATGCTGCAAATAATGGCAAAGAAAAGGACAATGATTGAAGTTTTTATGCCTTTTTGCAGGCAGATTGGGCGCAGTAAGCTGTCTGCACCTGCAACAATAATCGCTCCCCACAGCACAATACCCACGGCACTGTAAAAAGAGCCGCCAACCCAAACTGTAATGGCAATAGGCACCCAGATAAGAGCAGTTCCCAAAATGGGGATAACCGCGCAAATCATGGCAGCCAAGCCCCAGAATGCAGCATCTTTTACGCCGAAAATAAAAAAGCCGATGCCTGTTAAAATTCCCTGTATAAACGCAATAAAGAACACACCAAAGAAAATGGAGCGGGCGGTACTTTGCAGGGCAATGATAAAGCGGTCAATACATTCCACAGGCAAAGCAGTCACGCGTACTGCCAGTTTATGACAGGTTTTTGCATACACAACGGCAAGACCGGACAAGAAAATAATCAGAAAAAGCTGCATGGCAATATTAATGGTGCTGCCGGCAAAACTGATACTGCCGGTCAAAAGAAGCTGTAAGAATGAAGAAAGGGAACGCTTGATTGCGGCACTTATTTCTGCGGTTGAGCTTTGTAAATCCTGAAAACCGGGGATAGTTTCAAGCCAGCCGTAAATGGCAGTGATATGCTGTTCAATAGCCGGGGGCAAATCCAAGCCTTTATCAATCCACAGCATGAGCGTTTTATATCCATTAACAGCCTGCGGGGTAACAAGGACAGTGATTAAAATAATGGGAATAATTACGACAAGGGCAAGACAGCAATAATAAATAGTCAAGGAAAACCAGACATTATGCTTTTCCTGTAAGCGCTGAAAAAACGGATAGGTCAAAAAGGATATGGCGCCTGCAATAATAATCATATTGGTTTGCGAATGGAAAAGCAGTATCCAGCACAAAACCGCAAGGCAAGCCAAAATGCGAGATTGCTGGGCATGGTTCATTCTTCATGTTCCCAAGGGAAAACAAACCAGGTTTCCTGATTGACGTCTGTGATATAGGTATCGACAAGCTCCTTATAATCGTCTTTGACATAGAGACTGGCGTAATGTGCATTGGGGAAAAGCCTGCGGACAACCTTTGCCGTGCGTCCTGTGTTGACTATGTCATCAACAATCAAAAGATTTTTATCAGTCAGAGACGTTGTTTTGATAAGTTCTTCCTGGTTGTTTTTTGTTTCAAAACAAAGAGTGTCAACAATATGGATATCCAAAGCACGGGCAACAAGAGAAGCCGGCACAAGCCCGCCTCGGCAAACAGCTATGATTGCGTCAAATTTTTGGAGCTTTTTTAATTTATCGGCAAGGCGTAATGCGTCACGGTGCACCTGTTCCCAGGTAATTGGGAATTTTTGAGTTTGGTTTTGCATAAAAACTCCTTACTTTTTAGGTTTTGAAACAATGGGTCTTGTGCTGTATAAATTTTCTAAATACGCATTGCGAAGTGCTATATAAGGGTCAAGGGCATTGGACGTAACTGTTTCGTAGGGTACATACATTTTGTCCGCTTCGTTGAATGCAAGGAAAACTTCTCCCGGGGTAAAAACATACCAGGGGACAAGATAATCAAATGCATTGCTGAAGAAATCAACACTTGTGCCAATGGCTTCGCGCACAGTAGAGGGACCAAAGAAAGGATAAACAAAATAAGAGCCTTCGCCAAATCCCCATGTGGCAAGGGTGTAGCCAAAGCGAAGATTTTCAGGAGTATAGGGCACAAGCGGCTTATTATTGATGCTTGCCACGTCTGCAAAGCCTAAGCTCGTGGTTGTATTGACAATAAATCTTCCCAGCTCAACAAAAAACTGTCCCACTTCACCTTGCAGCAGCGCGTTGACCATACGTTTCGGCGTTTTGAGGTTTTCGCGAAAAGCTGAAAAGCCGGAGCGCACTTCAGGGGTAGTTATTTGGCTGTATTTTTCATGCAGCGGCTTTGCAACTTTTATCAGGGCAAAATCATTGATGCTGTGCCATGGTTTATTCCATGCGCTGAAAATATCATTGTAGGGCGTATAGGACTCATTATCGCCGTAATCGTCCTCAAAATAATTATCGGACGCAAGACTTCCTGTTTCCGCTGTGATTTCATCTGCAAAGGCAGAAAACTGTGCCAATCCCGGACAAAGCAGGCATATGAGGGCAAGAGTAGAGAGAATTTTTTTCATAGTTTATTTTTTTTCGTTTTTAATGGTTTCTTCTTTCTTTTCTTTTGCTTTTTCACGGATACGGGTAATCAGTTCTTCCGGTTCTGCTTTAATCAAAATATCATGGAATTGTTCACGATAATTTTTAATCATGCTGATTCCTTCAATAATCACGTCGTACACATACCAGTTGTCATTTTTTACCAGCATGCGGAAAGAAACCGGATAGTCTTTTTCCTGTCCTTTAAAAAGCGTATGTACTTCCACTTTATTGCCGTCTTTGGAGCGAATTTCGCCGACATAGGAAAGGGTTTCGCCATTATAGGAATTAAGGGTGTTGATATAAGAATTTCTCAGTAATTCTGTAAATGCATCGGTAAAACGTGTTTTTTGGTCCGGAGTAAATTGACGCCATTTGGGACCGACAGTACGGGTGGCAAATTCTTCAAAGTCAAAAAAGCTGATAAGTTCTGTTTCTATTTCTTTGAGAACTTCCGGGCGGGTTTGAGGATTTTGGAATTCTTCCTGCAAAAGAAGATTGAAAATTCTTGCACTGCCGTCTTCAACCCGCTGTTTTGGGGTTACGGAAACGGCAAAGGCCGTGCTGACAGAAAGAGTAAGAACAAAAAGAAATGAAAGTAGTGTTTTATACATTATAAACTCCCGAAAACATATTTTGAAATAAGAGCAATGAGATCAACCGGAGGTTCAGTATCCGTAATAGCAGAACCTTCTGCCAAAAGTTCATCAGAACCGCCGGGGGTAAGTTCGATGAATTTATCCCCAATCAGTCCGCTTGTTTTAATGGACGCCATGGTATCGTCACTCAGCGCAATATCCTTATTTATTTTCATGCTGATTTTGGCGACATAGCTTTCCGGGTCAAGATTAATGGCACTGACACGTCCCACCTGCACGCCTGCAATTTCAACATTTGCACCATTTCGCAGCCCCTGGACAGAGGAAAACTGTGCTTCGACTGTATAGCTGTTACTGCCGAAAACTTCCATTTTTCCCAGTTTTATGGTCAAATATCCAATACAAAGCAAACCAATGAAAACAAATATTCCAACTGCACTTTGTTTTTTTATCATAGTTACCTCAATATATTTTTATATATCTTTTTAGAATGTCAGCCCTTTATCAGCTTTGCAGCCATGCATCAAGAGCTTTGCGCACTTCCGGATTGTCAGGAAGAGTGTGCTTTTGTTCATGTTTTTCCTGCTGTTCCAGAAAATCCTTAATATAGGGATCCGAGGAATTTAAAAAATCCTCTTTTGTACCGTTGAAATGGGCAATGCCGTCTTTTACCAGCAAAATATAATCCGCAACCCGTTTGACGCTGTTCATGTCATGGGTAATGAGGACTGTGGTCATATTTTTGTAACAGGACTGCATATCAAGAAGAAGCTGATCCATGCGCATGCTGGTGATGGGGTCAAGTCCTGATGTCGGTTCATCATAAAATAAAAGGGGCGGTTCCGTAATAATGGCACGGGCAAGTCCTGCACGTTTTCGCATGCCGCCTGACAATTCGCTGGGATAGCGATAGGCAGCTTCTTTGAGCCCTACCAAATCAAGGGTTTCCAGTACGGCTTTTTTGATAATGCTTTGAGAAAGTTTGGTGTGTTCTTTCAAAGGAAGAGCGACATTATCAAGTAAACTGAGGGAACTAAGCAGCGCCCCGTCTTGAAAAAGAACGCCAAAACGCCGACGCATAAAGCGGAATGATTTTTCGCTCAATTGCGTAATATCTGTATCGGCAATGGAAAATTTACCGCTTTGCACAGGAATAAGCCCCAGAAAAACTTTTAACAAAGTTGTTTTTCCACAGCCGGATTCCCCTAAAACAGCGGTAATCTGCTGGGCAGGAATATGGGCGTTCATGCTTTTGATAACGGTTTTATCCTTATAACCGGCGGATAAATTTTCTATTTTGATGTCCCAGGCTTTTTGTAATAAATCCATAACAAATCCTATAAAAGAAAAGAGCTGAGCACATAATCGGCAATTAAAATTAATACACAGCTTGTGACAACAGCAGAAGTGGTCGCATTACCTACAGCAACAGGACCTTTTGCGTCTTTTCTGGTATGTACAAAATAGCCTTGATAACAGCAAATTAAAATAACAATGACGGCAAAGACAAGAGATTTGAGCATGCAGCCGTTGACATCACTGAGCATGACAGAAGATTCAATGCCGGACATATAGCGTCCTGCATTGAGCCCCAAAAGGACACAGGCAGAAAGAAAACCGCCGATAAGCCCGATAATATTGAAAATAGCTGTGAGCAGCGGAAAAGAAATGAGCGCTGCCCATAATCTTGGGCTGACCAGATACCCAATGGGGTGAATATCCATCACTGTGAGGGCGTCAATTTGGTCGCTGATACGCATAACCCCAATTTCAGCGGTCATGGCACTGCCTGCCCTTGCCGCAACCATAATAGCCGTCAGCACTGGTCCCATTTCACGGATAAGGGTCAGGGAAATAAGGGAACCCAGCATGCCTTGCGCTTCAAACATACTCATGGCGTAAAAGGCTTGCAGACCAAGAACAAGACCGGTAAACAGCCCAATCAGCAAAATAACAAAAATAGACTGTGCACCAATGACAAAAACCTGATTAAAAATTTTATTGAAAAGGTGGCGGACATTTTTGGTGGCAAAAATTGCGTCAAAAAGGAAAAGAGCAACAGCACCAAGGGTGTCGATGACTTTTATACAAGGATTTATCAGTAAATTTTGCAGCATATATTTTTCTCGTGTGGGTGTTTAATAGCCTATTTTCTTGTCCTTGGCAATAAAAATAAATATGAGAAAAGGCTTTTGCTTGTCAGAAAATACAAAAAGCAGTATAAGAATGTCACTGAAACGATAAAGAGGTTTTATTATGTGTTTAGCTGTTCCTGTTTGTGTAACAGAAGTTTTGGAAGATAAGAATGCAAAAGTTCGCGTGGGAGAAGGGGAAACCTATCTCATTGTTTCCACTATGCTTTTGGAAAAAGCCCCCAAAGTCGGGGATTATATGATAGTACATGCCGGTTTTGCTCTTCGTGTTTTGGAAGAAAAAGAAGCAAGGGAAGCTCTTGCTTTGCTTAGGGAAGTGGCAGAAACCGGACAGGTTGTCGAATTTTAGCTTTTTGCCAAATAAATTTTTATACGATTTAGCTTTTATCATATTGAATTTTTGTAAAAATGTATTTTTTTAGGTGCAAAATGAAAAAAAGTTATTTTGTTCTTATTCTCTGCGGTATTGGGTATTTGCTGAGTTTGCTGTCAAGAAGCTGCCCTACTGTTCTTGTGGATTATATGACCATTGATTTTGCGTTTACTCCGCAAAATATTGGCTATGTGAGTGCAGCAACCATGTTTTCCTATGGTTTTATGCAGCTGCCTGCCGGTATTTTGGCTGACGCTTTTGGACCTCGAAAAATATTGATTATTTTTACATTAATTGCCGGTATTGCGACTCTTGGTTTTGCGTTTTCACAATCTCAAACCCAGGTTATTATTTCCCGTTTCTTTATTGGGGTTGGGGTATCGCTGTCTGTTATTTCCATTACCATGCTCAGCCTGTGGTTTCCGCCGCAGACCTTTGCGCGGGCAAACAGTATCCTGTGCGGCATAAGCGAGCTTGGACCTGTTTTAGCGGCAACCCCGCTTCTTTTTGTGACTCAGCTTTTAACATGGCGCGGCGCAATGCTGATGATGGCTGTTATTGTGCTGGGGCTGACCCTTTGCTGGTTTTTCTTTATTCCGGAAATTTCTCCTTATCAAGTTCCCAAAAAGCAGAAAGCAACGTTTAAAAGTGTGTTTAACGGACTGTTAATAGTTATTAAAAATAAAGATTTCTGGCCCATGTGTTTGTGGCAAATGGTGGCAACCGGCTCCATTTATATGATGATAAACCTTTGGTTTATTGAATATATGCAAAATACGTCTTCCTATGGTGCTTTGCAGTTATCTTCCGTTATTTCCATCGGCGGAACATTCCTTATTTTTATCCAGTTTTCTGTGGGTTTTATATCCGATATGATTTTCCACAGCCGGAAAAAAGTGCTGATTTTGATTACTGTGATTTATGCTGTTCCCTGCACGCTCTTTGTTTTTGCCGCAGGGCATTTAAATTATTTTATGTTTGTTATCCTGGGCATTATGTTTATGTGCGGTATTTCGGGCTCAAATATCTGCAATACCATGGTCAAGGAAATTTGCCCAAAAGAACTGACAGGTACTGCCCTTGGCTTATTCAATATGTTCTATCCGCTTTGGACAGCACTGACGCAAATTCTGTTTGGCAAGATTTTGAATTATACATCTCAAGCCGGTTATGACGCAGTCAGTTCCTATCGCATGGCTTGCGGATTGGTACTCTTTAGTGCGGTACTTGCGCTGATTTGCAGTTTTACGGCAAAAGATACCTATGCCCTTTCCCATACAGCAGAACAAAAGTAATTTTAAATACCAATGAAAATACAGGAAATTCCCCTTTTTGCCATTCAGGGTTTTAAAGCCGGGCATGCTCACGACGCAGAAGCAGGCACGGGTATCAGCGTGTTCCTTTTTGATAAACTCAGCCCTGTGGGTGTTGATGTACGCGGCGGCGGACCTGCAAGCCGTGAAACGCCGCTGCTTGACCCGCAGAAAGGTGCAGGCGGACTGCATGCGCTTGTGCTTTCCGGCGGCTCTGCCTTTGGCTTGGACGCAAGCGGGGGAGTGCTTGCCTATTTGGAAGAACGGGGCATTGGCTTTGATGTGGGAGTGACAAAGGTTCCGCTTGTGTGTCAATCCTGTATTTTTGATTTGACTGTGGGAAGCTGTAAGGTTCGCCCAACAAAGGAAATGGCGTACCAAGCCTGTAAAAATGCAGTCAATACGGAATTTTTTGAGGGCTGTGTCGGGGCAGGCATGGGCGCGAGCGTGGGCAAAATCTGCGGTATGGACTATGCCATGAAAACAGGTATCGGAGCCTGTGCCATGGAGCTTGACGGCATACAGGCAGGTGCTGTGGCGGTGGTCAATGCCCTTGGAGATATTTATGATTCTGAAACAGGACAAAAAATTGCCGGTTTGCTTGCCGATGATAAAAAATCCTTTGCCGGTACTCGTACATCACAAACAGAATTATTGAAAATTTTAGCGCAGGAACAAAATCTTTTTGTACAGGAAAAAAGTGTCACAAATACGACTTTAGGCATTATTTTTACCAATGCCAAATTTGACAAGGCAAGTCTTTCAAAAATTGCTTCTGTAACGCACAATGCGTTTGCGCGGACTATCTGCCCCGTGCATACCATGGCAGACGGTGATACCGTTTATGCGGTGAGTTTAGGCGAGAAAAAGGCTGACATCAATGCTCTGGGCGTACTTGCCGCAATGGTTATGGAAAAGGCTGTCGTGCGGGCTGTCAAAACGGCAAGTTCCCTGTTTGGTCTGCCCAGTTATTCGGATATTTTTTCTCCGTCATTGTGAGCGTAGCAAAGAAATTTTTTTTATTTAGAGCAGCTCTACTTAACATTAGAGCAATTCCTCTTAATATTCAGAATAGTTATTACCATATCATACTATCGTTAAAAGATTGCCGCGTCACTCCTCATACAGTTGTTAGACAACTCGAAGAGTTAAGTCTTACAACAAGTAGAGGTTCTCGTACCTGGCACTTACGCATAGCGAAGCTATAAGCGTAAAAGTGACCGGGTGACGTTCCTCGCAATGACGGAGAAATGTAATGTCTGCCCAGAATAACGGTAATGCGGAATTGCTTAGGTTTTCTTTCTTCCCAATTATAATGTCAGATTTTCAAAAATAAACGGATTAAGCCGTTCTGCGTGAGCAGTACGGCAAAGACTGAACGGAATTTTATGCAGGAAACAGCTTGTTTGAAAATGGACAGGGAGTAACTTGTGGCGAACTCCGAGAAAATGGACAGCAAAGCTGCTCATTTTCGAGAAGAGAGCATAAGGGGGTAATGTTTGGGTTTCCAAAGGGTAAAAACAAAGGGGGTCGCCCCTTTTAGTTTACCCTTTGGTGGGGTAAAGGGGCAAAGTCCCTTTTTTATACAAAGTGCTGTGCTGTTTTGCGAAGTTTTAAATCCGCACCGGAACTGTTTTCCAAAATAAATTGACTGAATGTAACAGGGGAAATATAGCCCTCTTCCCAAGATAAAGTCATTTCTACAGCAAAATCAGGGTGTTCTGCTTTTTTATAGTCAACCAGAACCGGGCGTATATTGCGGGTTTTGAGAACGCCTTTCTTATTATTTTTACTGTAAAGAATTTCCTGCTTTCCGGCAAATACTTCCATTGCCTGCCGGATTTGTTCTTTTGTACAGGTTTTGTGCCCTAAAAGGAATGTTTCTTTCACAGCATTATGAATAGTGCCGGTCAAAGGCATTTCTTCAATAAAGGTAATTTCCATGCCGCGGAGCATATGAGGATTTAATGCCTTGACGACATCTTCCCTGCTCATGGGACTGCGCAGGGTAATGGCAAACCATTCCGCTTCACTTTCAATGCCGGTGGTCAGTGCCATGCCAAAGGTGAGCAAAGGCATAGGGTGAAAGCCTTGAGAAAAGGCAAGGGGAAGCTTTGCGCGGCGCATTGCTCTGTCAAAAAGTGCCTGTATTTCCAGCTGGCTTAAAAAGGCGGCCTGTCCCATTTTTTTATGCCAAATGCGGTAACGGACAGCCTTTTGTTTGAGTTTGTCGTCAATATGAGGCGCTTCTGCTTTTTGTCCGATTTTGGGCGCAGGAATTTCCCCAAATTCAATCTGGTCTCTGTGATCCTGATTGAGCATGGTAGTGAGCGGTGCATCGCCTTGTTCTTTAAGCAGAGATGCACCGGCTTTGGTATCGCAGGCACCGCAGTTTCTGCATGCATGGTAGCGGCAGTCCTGGGTAATTTTTTCCTGTAAGGCACGTTCCCGTTCTTTGAGTAAAAATTCTTTGCTCAGTCCTGCTTCCAAATGATCCCAGGGCAAAGGAGCTGAAAGAGCTCTTGCGCCAATCCATTCGTCAATGTCGATATGGCATTCTTTTGCGGCTTCATACCACGGGTCAAGGCTAAAGCCTTCAACCCATGTATCGAAAACAGCACCTTTTTTGTAGGCACATTCAATAAAGGGCGCTAAGCGCCTGTCACCGCGCGAAATAATCCCCTCAAGGTGGCTCATGGCAGGTTCATGCCAGCGCATAGTCAGGGCTTTTTGTTTTTTGAATTGGTCACGCAGATAAAAAATGCGTTTTTTCATTTCTTCCAAAGAAATTTGTGCTTCCCACTGGAAAGGCGTGTGTGTTTTTGGCACAAAAGGAGAAAGTGCAGCGGTCACTGCAATACGGGGCCCCTCATAATAGCCTTTTTCATTGGGGAAACGGCAGCAGTCACGCACTTTTCTGCAAAGTTCGACAATGGCGTCCAAATCTTCATAGGTTTCCGTGGGAAGTCCCAGCATGAAATAAAGTTTTACCTGCTGCCAGCCATAGCCAACTAATTGACGGACATGGTGAATAAGGGCTTCTTCGGTGATGCCTTTATTGATAACATCGCGCAATCGCTGACTTCCTGCTTCAGGAGCAAGGGTTGCGCCTGTGCGGCGTATGCCTGCCATGGCTTCCATTATATCGCCGTCCACAGAGCCGACACGCAGAGAAGGCAGGGAAATGGAAATTTGTTCTTCCTGACATTTTTTAGCTGAATCTAAAAATAAATGCTTGAGCATGGAAAAATCGCCGCAGGAAAGGGCAAGAAAGGAAACATCATCAAAACCGGTTTTCGCAAGACAGCTCTCTAAAATTCCTTTGATTTCTTCCACATTTCTTTCCCGTGAAGGGCGAAGCGTCATGCCCGCCTGACAAAAACGGCAGCCGCGTGTACAGCCCCTTGCAATTTCAAGGGAAAGTCTGTTGTGCACAGCACCAAAGGGCACGACTTGTTTTTCAGGATAAGGGGCATTTTTTAAATCCGCCACGGCACGGCGTTTTATTTTGGTGTAATCGGCAAATTTGGGTTTGAGACTACCGTCGGCATTCATTTCAAAAAAACGGGGAATATAAATTCCCGGAATGTGGCGTGCTTCTTCCAAAAAGTGTGTTTTTGTCCATTTTTCCCGACGGGCTTTCATCAAAAGTTCTGTCAGCGGTGGTAAAATAACTTCACCTTCGCCAAGCGCCATCATATCCATAAAGGGAGCAACAGGTTCAGAGCATATGGTACAGCCGCCGCCTGCCATGACAATGGGGTAAGCAAATAAATCATCGCCCCGATCTTCTGCGTGTAAAGGAATACCCGCTAAATCCAGCATGTACAGAAGATTGGTAAAGCATAATTCCGTGGTAACGGTAAAGCCAATTAAATGGGTTTTGGCAAGGGGTGTATCGCTTTCAAGGGTTGCAAGGGGAATCTTCTGTTCACGCATGATTTTGGCTGCGTCGCGGCAGGGCGTAAACACACGTTCAGCGGTAATTTTAGGGTGATTATTCAAAAGAGAGTATAAAATTTTATGTCCCAGATAAGACATGCCCACTTCATACATATCAGGAAAAGCCAAAACAGTATGGAGTTCTGTTTTGGATAAATCAACTTCTACGGCACCTTCTTCAATGCCTAAATAACGGCTCGGTTTTGGAAGCAAGGCTAAAATTTCACGCATGACAACCCTTTATAAGCAAAAAGTGAGAGGAAACTCCCCTCACTTTCAAAAAAATGGCAAAAATGATTAAATTATAAAATAATACCGCTGCCGTTGGAAGGATTAGGATTTAATCCACCGGATTTCAAGCTGATATTGGAACTTGTTTCAAGGTATTTATCGGTAATTTCCTGCGGAACTTTTGAATACACATAGAGGAAATGTTTTTCTTCAATTTTGCCGCAGAAATCTTGTTCAAAAGGATAGCCGTAAGGAAGAAGCATAATTTGTACGCCGCCTTGCTGTGAAGGCACGGTCTGCATGATCGCAACGTCAGTGAGCGCTTTTGCTTCTGCATCATATTTTCCAATGGTGAGTTCACCTGTAACAATTTTTACTAAACGAATATCGTAAGCCATGAATAGCTCCTTAATTTAAATGTTGAAAAAATATAGTTGAAAAATTACAAAATGTAAAGGGAAGAGTTTGCGTATAGTTCTTGCAATTTTTGCCCGGATTGGTATACTTTATTATTCTATTTTTTGGGGATACCATGTATCATATTATTTTTAATGGTGATGAAAAATATATTCCGTATATTTGTGTTTGTATAACCAGTATTATACAAAATACAGATAAAAATATTTCTTATAAAAAATTGGCAGATACTCTTTTATCCGGTGATGCAGCTGTAAACGCTGAAGAAAAATATTGTTTTTATATTTTAACAGATTTTCTTTCTGAGGAAACAATAAATAAAATCAATAAATTAGAAAAAGA